>JBDIBE010000152.1:0-7504 GCA_039812785.1 Thermoanaerobaculia bacterium
CGCCCTCGGCGTCGACCGCGGGGCGGGAGGCCGCGGCGCGCGACCAGCGGAAGAGCGCGAGGTCGGACGGTCCCTCGAGGTCGACGCGCCCCGCGAGGTCGCCGTCGACGCGGACGAGGGCCGAGCCGCCCCCCGGCTGGCGGAGGAGGTGGAGGCGGGCCGACGCGAAGCGGCCGTCGAGCGAGAGCGTCGCCCCCGCGCGTCGCGCCTCGACGAAGCCGCCGCAGAGGCCCGTGTCGCCCGGCGGGAGCGGCTCTCGGCCGTATGACTTCGTCCAGCCGTTCGAGAAGGTGACGATCACCCCCCGGCCGCGCGTCGCGTTGAACGGGAGGCCCGGGAAGACGAGACCGGGTCCCGCGTCGCCCCCCGCCACGCCGCCGAGGAGGTCGCGGAGCGTGCGCCCGAGCGGTTCTGCGGAGACGTGCGAGTCGCCGAGGTGGAGGACTCGGAGCCTCGCGGCCCCGATCCCGGAGCGGGCCTCGAGGAGCCGCGTCACGAGCGGCCCGGGAACGACGGCGGCAGCCTCGGCGGGGAGCGCCGCGGCGAGGAGGACGAGGCCGGAGAGGCCCGCCGGAAGGATTGCGCCCCGCGCCGCCTGACTCACGCGCACCACCGCAAGCGTACCGGATCCCGCGGCCGGAGCGTGTCCGCCCTTGAACCCTTTCCTGCTTCCTCCTACGCTCCGCCCATGAGCCGCATCGCACGCATCGCCGTCCTTGCCGGCCTGGCCGGCGCATCGCTCTTCCTCCCCTCCGGGAACGCCTCGGCGGCCGACATCCGGGTCTGCGAGAACGCCCGGATGCGGGGCCCCTGCGTGGACCTCCGCCACGGGGTGAACGACCTGCGCGACTGGGGGATCTCGAACCGGATCTCCTCCTTCTCGATCGACTCGGGCTCCTGGCTCATGTGCACGCAGCCCGACTTCGGCGGGCGCTGCGAGGTCTTCGACGAGGGGCGCGACAACCTCCAGGGGACTCCCTTCCAGGACGCCATCTCGAGCCTGCGCCCCGTTCGCGGCGGCGGAGGAGGAGGCGGCGGCTGGGGCGGCTCCGGCGGCGGCTCCGACTGGCAGCGGATCGGGATCGCGGTCTACACCGACAAGAACTTCCGGGGCCGCTCCTGGGTCTTCTCGGACGACATCCGCGACCTCGGCCGGATGGGCCTCAACAACCAGATCTCCTCCATCCGGGTCTACGGCGGGCGCTGGCGGATCTGCCGGGAGCGCGACTTCCGCGGCTGCATGGACATCCGCGGCGACGTGCCGAACCTCCGCGACATCGGCTTCAACGACATGATCAGCTCCCTCCAGGAGGTCACGCAGGGCGGCGGCGGATGGGGCGGCTCCGGCGGAGGCGGCGGGTGGGGCGGTTCCGGCGGCTCGCACCCCGACGGCGGCAACTGGGGAGGCGGAGGGCCGGGCGACACGGCGGTCCTCTACGACCAGCCCGGCTTCCGGGGCCGGTCCGTGACCGTCTCCGGATCCGCCTCGAACCTCCGGAACTTCGGCTTCAACGACAAGGCGATGTCGATCCGAGTCCGCGGCCGCTGGCAGATCTGCAGCGACGCGAACTTCAGGGGCCAGTGCTCGACGATCTACCGCGACGTCGACGACCTGACCCGCTTCGGTCTCGACCGGAACCTCTCCTCGCTCCGGCGCGAGAACCGCTGACACCCGTCCGCGGGGGAAGCCGCCCGCCGGCCCCCCCGCGGCACGTCTCTCAGAGCGGCAGCCCGAGGGAGAGGAAGAACGTGTTCCGCCCTCCCTCGGCGAGCCCCCAGCCGAGGTAGAGCGGGCCGAGGATCGTGTCCGCCGCGGCGAAGAGGCTCCCCGACCAGATCAGGCTCGCCGCGTCGATCTCCGCGCTCTGCTGCCAGACGTTCCCCGTCTCGAGCGACGCCCCGGCGTAGACGCCGCTGCCGACGAGGCTCGGGAGCTTCGCGAGCCTGTAGTACGTGCTGACGCGGGCGAGGCCCAGGTACTGGCCGAAGAGCTCGCCGCTCCGGAGGCCCGAGAGGCGTGCGAAGCCGCCGATCCAGTTCAGGTCGTAGAACGGCAGGCGCGTCCCCCCGAACGGTGCCGACGCCTCGAGGCCCGCCTGGACGGTCAGCTCCCCGAACGAGCGCGCGCCCACGTACGTCGCCGAGACCTTGTCGTAGTCCGACTCGGCCCCGAGCCACGGGCGGTAGAGCCCGGCCTCGACCTCCCCGGCCCAACCGGAGCGCGGCACGCGGACGTTGTCGAGCTGGTCGAATCGGGCGAGGAGGACGACGCCGGCCCGGTCCGCCGTCGTCACGGGGAAGGCCGGGATGCCGATCTCCTCGCTGAACTCGCTCCGGTCGCGGAGGAGCCCGAGCCGGACCTCTCCGAGCTTCCCGAGCGAGATGCCGGCGTCGAGCCGCCCCTGCAGCTGCGACTCGAAGAATCGGACGGCGAGCCCCCCGTCGACGTAGACGTCGCGGGGCTGGCGGTGCCAGCCGGCGCCCGGCGAGACGAAGAACCGGAGCCGTGTGTCGACCGGCTGGTAGAGCTCCATCGAGAGCTCGTTCCTCCGGCCGACCTCGACGCGGGTCTTCAGCTCCCCGCGCAGGCGGTTGAGGCGCGTCCGGTCGAGCCCGACCCTCAGGCCGAACATGCTCTCGCTCGAGAACTCCGTCCCGAAGACGAGGCCGGTCCTCACGCGGGTCGGGGCCGGGGGCGCGGGCCGCGGCCGGATCGTCAGCGCCCGGTGGTCCGCGGGGCCCTCGACGAGGAAGTCGACCGTCTCGTAGTCGCCGAGGGCGTAGACGCCCTGAAGGCTCTCGAAGAGGACGTCCCAGTCGAGCCGCCCGGGGCGCACGGAGACGCGGTGCGAGACGATGTCCGTGTCGACGCGCCCCGCCGTCTCCACCCTCACCTCGGCGATCTCGGGCGCGTCGTCGGTGAAGAGGGGCGGGTGCCCCTTCCTCCAGGCCGCGTACTCCTCCTCGGAGACGGAGAGCCCGGAGAGGCGCGCGGCCGCGGCGCGGCCCGCCGCGACGCCGCGCTCGATCGCCTCGCCGAACTGCGGGAAGCCGAGCGTCGCGATCCCGTCGAGGTCGGGGGTGACGAGCACGTCCCCGTCGCGGAGCGTCGCGATCTGCTGCTCGACGTTCAGGCGCGTCAGGAAGCCCGAGGTCTGCCCGAGGACGCCGAGGAACCCCTTGATGTCGTCCCGCTTCGCGAGCGGCGTCGAGATGTCGACGGCGACGACGACCTCGGCCCCCATCTTCCGCACGACGTCGATCGGAAGGTTCCGGGCGACGCCCCCGTCGACGAGGAGGCGCCCGTCCCACTCGACCGCCGAGAAGAAGCCGGGGATCGCCATGCTCGCCCGGAGGGCCCGCGCGAGGTCGCCGGTGCCGAGGACGACGGCCTCCCCCGTCTCGATGTCCGCGGCGACGGCGCGGTAGGGGATCGGCAGGCGGTCGAAGCTCGTGACGGAGGAAGCCGGCCAGGTGAGCCGCCGGAGGTGGTAGCCGAGCTTCTGCCCCGCGACGAGGCCGGAGGGGACGACGAGCTTCCCCTTCGAAAGGCCGAGCTCGACGTTGATGAGGTACCGGGCGTCGTCCTCCTTCTTGCGGAAGCGGCGCTCCGGTCGCGCGGGGTCGTCGGAGAGGGCGTCCTCCCAGTCGATGGAACGGAGCTCGTCGGCCATCCGGTCGGGCGGCATCCCGATCGCGTAGAGCCCGCCGACGATCGAGCCGATGCTCGTCCCGGCGACGTAGTCGACCGGGATCCGGAGCTCCTCCATCACCTTCAGGACGCCGACGAGGGCGCCGCCGCGCGCGCCGCCTCCGGCGAGCGCGAGGCCGACGCGCGGGCGGCGCGATGCCGCGGGCGGCGGCGCGGCGTCCTCCGCGAGGAGCGGAAGCTTCACGAACGCACAGAGGACGATCGAGGCCAGGGCCAGCCGACGACGAACGCTCACGTTCTCCTCCGGTCCGCGGAGGATATCGGAGCCGTTGACACGCCGTCGCGCCCGGCCCATATTCCCCGCCGACGGATGCCTAGGGGTGGCCGGGAGACCGGCCTGAGAGCAGACCCTCGAACCTGATCCGGGTCATACCGGCGAAGGGAACGGCAAACGGAAGCGGGAGCTTCCGCAAACCTCGAGAGACCCCGACGGATCCGCTTCGCACCCGCGCCGAAGGCGCGGGGAGGAGGCGCTTCCATGACCCGATCCCCGAAACCGAGACCGAAGACCCCGGCCCTCGTCCTCGTCGCGGCGCTCGCGGCGGCGGCCGCGCACGCCGACGAGCCCCCGAAGGCTCCGCCCGTCGCGGAGGCGTCCGCGGCGGAGACGCCCGCCGACGGGAAACCCGCCCCGGTCGTGCGCCGGACGGAGGAGATCGTCGTCCAGGCCGTGAGGGCCGACGTCGACACCCCCGTCACGAAGACCGACGTGACGCGCGAGGAGCTCGCGAAGGAGAACGCCGGGCAGGAGATGCCCGCCCTCCTCGCCGACCTCCCCGCGATGAACTACACCTCCGACACGGGCCTCGCGAACGGCTACACCTACGTCTCGATGCGGGGCGTCGGGCCGACGCGGATCAACTTCACGCTCGACGGCGCGCCGCTCAACGAACCGGAGGATTCCACGCTCTACTTCGTCGACTTCGCCGACCTCGCGAGCTCCGTCGAGAGCCTGCAGGTGCAGCGCGGCGTCGGGACGTCGGCCGCCGGCGTCGCGAGCTTCGTCGGCTCGGTGAACTTCGCGAGCCTCGACCTCGCCGAGAAGCCGCAGCTCTCCGCGCGCCTCGCCCTCGGCTCGTTCGGCACGGGGCGCGCGACCGCGGGCTACCAGTTCGGGCGGCTCGGCGACTCCGGCTTCAAGGCGTACGTCCGCGGCTCGTGGCAGCAGACGGACGGCTTCCGCGACAACTCCGCGATCGACCAGCAGAGCGTCTACGCCGGCCTCTCGCACGAGAGCGAGAAGGGCTACTTCAAGCTCTTCGGCTTCGCCGGGCACGAGACGTCGCAGTCGGCCTACTACGCCGTGGAGCCGTGGGTCCTCGAGGAGGACCTGACGTACAACCCGCTCGGCCCCGACGAGAGGGACTCCTTCGGCCAGCGCTTCGCCGAGGCGCAGTACACCCGCTTCCTCTCGGAGACGACGAGCCTCGCGGGCCAGCTCTACGTCAACGACGCGAGCGGCTGGTACCGGCTCCGGAGCTCCTCGACCGGGCAGCTCCGCGAGTACGGCCTCGACTGGACGAACCTCGGCGCGGCCGTGACGCTGAAGACGACGCTCGGCCCCGTCGGGCTGACGTGGGGCGCCCACGGGAGCGACTTCGGGAGCACCCGGACGCGCGACGTCGTCGACGGCGGGAGGGACTGGCGGAACCAGGGCGCCAAGAGCGAAGCCTCGACCTTCGTGAAGCTCTCCCGCGACGCCGGCCCCTGGCACCTCTACGGCGACCTGCAGCTCCGCTGGGCCCGCTTCCGCTACGAGGGGAGCGTCGCCCTCGACCCGGTCTCGTGGACGTTCCTGAACCCGAAGCTCGGCGCGCGGCGCGACCTCGGGAGGGACGTCTCCCTCTACGCCTCCGTCGGCATGACGAGCCGCGAGCCGGGGCGGGGCGACCTCCTCTACGGGGAGGAGAACGTCTCCTCGCCCCACGACCTTTCCGACGTGAAGCCCGAGAAGGTCGTCGCCGTCGAGGTCGGCACGGCCTTCCGGCGCGGCCCCTTCTCGGCTCAGGTGAACGTCTACGACATGGAGTTCCGCGACGAGATCGCCCTCACGGGCGAGCAGTCGGAGGTGGGCCTCTCGATCCGGAGGAACGCCGACCGGAGCTTCCGCCGCGGCCTCGAGTGGGACCTCGCCTTCCGGCGCGCCTCGCTCGCCGTCCGCTTCACCGGGAACTGGAGCTGGAACCGGATCCGCTCCTGGACTCAGTTCTACGACGTCTACGACGAGGCCGGAGAGTGGGTCGGCTCGACGAGCCGGACGTTCCAGGACGTCGAGCCGGTCCTCTCGCCCCCCTTCACGGGGACCCTCTCCGTCGAGGGGTCGCCTCTTCGCTCCCTGACTCTCGGCGCCTCCGCGCGCTACGTCTCCCGCTCCTTCCTCGACAACACGAACGGCGCCTCCCTCGCGACGCCGGACTGGTGGAAGGTCGACTTCTCCGCGACGCTCGACCTCGCCTCCGTGACGAAGGTCGGGAGCCCGCGCCTCAGGGTCTCCGTCGAGAACCTCCTCGACGACCGGAGGATCTGGCCCGGCGGCTACAGCTGGCTCTACGCGACGCGCGACGCCTCCGGGCGCGAGACGCTCGGCGGGATCCCGTACTATTTCCCGATGGCCACCCGCAACGTCACCGCCGTCCTCGACCTGGGGTTCTGACCTGAACGCCTGGGAAGTCGCCGGCTTCGTCACCGGGATCCTCGCCGTCTGGCTCACGGCGAAGGAGAGCCCCTGGTGCTGGCCCACCGGCATCGTGAACGTGAGCCTCTACGCCGTCGTCTTCTGGCAGGCGAAGCTCTACGCGGACATGGGCCTGCAGGGGGTCTTCTTCGCCGTCTGCCTCTACGGCTGGTGGGAGTGGCTCCACGGCGGCGCGGACGGGGGGCGGCTCTCCGTCTCCCGCGCCTCCCGGGCCTCGCTCGGCGTCCTCGTCGCCCTGGGCGCGGCCTTCGCGGCGGCCCTCGGCTACGCGCTCCACCGGACGACGGACGCGGCCTACCCGTTCGTCGACTCGACCCTCGCCTCCTTCAGCCTCGTCGCGCAGTGGCTCCAGTCGGTCAAGAAGGTCGAGACCTGGTGGTTCTGGATCGCCGTCGACGTCGGCTACGTCGCGATGTACCTCGCCAAGGGGCTCTGGCTCACGGCGCTCCTCTACGCGATCTTCCTCGCCCTCTGCGTCGTCGGCCTGCGCGACTGGAAGCGGTCGTTCGAGGCGGCCGTCGAGGCCGGGCCCGCAGCCGCGCCCGCCCCCGAGGCGGCGTGAGGCCCTTCCGCGTCGTCGTCACCGGCTCGGAGTGCACCGGGAAGACGACGCTCGCGCGGGCCCTCGCCGAGCGCCTCGGCGCGCCGTGGGCCCCCGAGTTCGCCCGCGCGTACTTCGACGGGAAGGGGACGCCGCTCGACGCCTCCGACGTCGAGCCGATCGCCCGCGGGCAGGTTGCGGGGGAAGACGCCGCCGAGGCGACGGCGCAGGGCCTCCTCGTCCTCGACACCGACCTCCTCTCCACGGCCGTCTACGCGCGGCATTACTACGGCGCCTGCCCCGCGTGGGTCGAGGAGGCGGCGCGGGCGCGCCGGGCCGACCTCTACCTCCTCTGCGCCCCCGACCTCCCGTGGGAGGCGGACGGGCAGCGCGACCGCGGCGAGGCGCGCGACGAGATGCACGGTCTCTTCGCCCGCGCCCTCGAGCGGCTCGGTGCGCCGACGGCGCTCGTCTCGGGAACGGGCGAGGCGCGACTCGAGGCGGCCTTCGCGACCGTCCGGGCGGCGCGCCGCCGCTCCCCCGGCACGGCGCACGC
>JBDIBE010000153.1:0-7470 GCA_039812785.1 Thermoanaerobaculia bacterium
CGGCGCGGTCGATCCGCTCGCGCCTTCCGCCCGAGACGCGCTCGGGAGAGGCGGCGCGGAGCGGGTGCTTCGCGAGGTGGTGGGCCGTCAGGCCGAGCGGGCAGAGGCCGCCGTCGCTCGCCGGGTGGCCCGGCACGGGCGCGAAGGAGACGGGCTGCGCGCCGAAGCAGCGGGCCCTGAGGCCGCAGGCGGCCGGGCAGAGTGCGCAGGAGGTGTGCCGGAACGCGAGCGGCCCGGCGGGGCGCGGCGTCTTCGTGTTCGGCTGCTGCGTCCAGATCGCGAGGTCGTCGAGGAGCTTCCAGGGGACCGGCGAGAGGGCGATCCCGGCGGCGGCGCCGGTCCCTGCGAGAAGGAGGTCGCGGCGGGAGAGCTCGAGCTTCATGCCGTCCTCCTCACTTGTGGCAGTCGAGGCAGGCGCTCTCGCGCCCGCCCGCGCGGTGGCAGCGGATGCAGTCGGACATCTTCATCCCCTGCCACTCCTTCCGGCCGACCCGGGCGATCGAGGGGCCCCAGATGTCGCGGGAGTAGCCGGAGAGGCGGTTCTCGCGGTACGCGCGCGCCGTCGAGGTCTCGCCCTCGGGCCCGTGGCAGCGCGTGCAGGCGACCTTGTCGCCCGTCACGTGCGGCGCGTGCGGGAAGTAGACGTTGTCGGGCTGCCGGGCGTAGACGCGCCACGGGACCTCGGCCCCGGGCTCGACGTACTTCGCGACGAGCGCGTTCACGGCGGCGTTCTCGCCCTTTTCGGCGTGGCAGCCGGCGCAGCTCTCGGTCTTCGGGAGGCCGGCGAAGCGGCCGTCCCCGGTCACGGCGTGGCAGTCGGCGCAGGCCATCCCCTGCTCGGCGTGCGCCTTGTGATTGAAGGGGAGGGGCTGCGCCTCGGTCCTGTAGAGGAGGCGCGGGAAGAGGAGCCACCCGGCCGCGAGCGCGGGGACGAGGCCGGCGGCGAAGGAGACGGGGGCCGGAAGCTTCACGAAAACCTCTCTTCGTCGGGAGCGTTGGAGAGGAGGAGATGGGAGAGCCGGAGAGCCTCGTCGTGGGGAAGGGTGCGCACGAGGCCGGGCGCGGGGAGGCCGCCGTCGGCGGCGAGGCGGGCCCCGGAGATCCGCTCCGAGGCGTCCTCGGCGAGGGCCCGGAGGCGGAGCGACTCGCGGCGCATCCAGGCGGTCGCGGCGTCGCCGCGGAGGAGACCCTCCGTCGCGCGCGCGACACCGCCCGGCACGAGGCCGCGGTCGCGGACGATCCCCTCGAAGAGCCAGCCGAGGCCGTAGGGGTCGCGCGCGAGGCGGGCCGGGTCGGCGCGGAGCGCGCCGTTGACGCCGGTGATCAGGACGGGGTTCGGGAAGGTGACGGTGAGCGTCACGTCGCGGACGGTGAGGACGGCCGCGGGGCGCTCGACCCCCTTCGTCGTGACGAACTGGACGCGGTCGATGCCGCCGAGCGTGCGGGCGAGGAAGGCGTCGACGCCGATGTGGCAGACGCCGTCGCCGCCGATCGCGAGCCAGGTGTGGCTCGGCGCGAACCAGAGCCACCGGGGGACCGCGACGCCCTCGGCGTCGTCGACGCCGGGCGGCGGCTCGCCGGGGGCGGCGGCGGGCGCCGGCGTCCGAGCGAGCGCGAGGTAGAGGTCGCAGTAGCGGTGGGCCTCGCTCCCGCAGCGCGAGAAGGCCTGGTCGCTCCACGGGATGAGCTTCGTGACCGGGGCCGCCGAGCAGTACTGCGCGAGCGACTCGGAGTGGAACGGGCAGGCCGAGGCGCTCGGGTGCTCCTCGTTCAGCTCGCGGACGACGGCGCACTCCCGCCACGCAGGCGAGCCGCACCGCTCGTCGGCCGCCGTCCCCGTCCGCACGATCTGCTTGCGGAACGGAGAGGCCTGGCACGACTGGACGTGCGCCTCGCGGAGGAAGGGGCAACGCACGGATCCGTCCTCAGCAGCCTCGCGGCTACTTCTTCTCCTCGGCCTCGTCGTCGTCGACCTTCTCGCCGCCGTCGGCCATCGTCAGGCCGAGCTCGGGGAGGAAGGCGGCGTGCGGGTCGAGGTCGTGCACGGCGACACGGCTCTTCGCCTTCTCGCGCAGGTCGCGGAGGACCGCCCAGGCGAGGGCGGCGATGCCGGCGAGCGTGGCGAGGCCGAGGCCGGCGTTCGTCAGGTTGAGCCAGAGGATCTCGGAGCTCGTGGGCTGCATGGGAAACCTCCTCGCGTCGGGATTTCCCTCGCGGGGAAGACGACGCACCCAGGGAGGTGCAGCCCGCGTGCCGAGGGCGGACGACCTGCGGTGCCGACGATGGAAGCCGTTCGCGGGAAACGATTTGATGGGATGCGCCGGGGCGAGACAGGGAGGGGCGGGCCGCGGCGCGTGTGGGATTTCCCGACGGCCGCGCCGGACTTCCCGACGCGGCGGCGGGATCAGCTCACGCTTCCTTCAGCCAGCGCCAGAGCTCGGGGACGGTCGGCCGCTTGCCCGTCGCGAGGAGGCCGGCCCGGAAGATCTTCGAGGTCGCCTTCATGAGGAAGACGATCGTCGCGACCGAGAGGAGGAGCGAGAGGGCGACCTGCCACGCCGGGGGCTCGGAGACGAGGAGCCGGATGAACATCGTCATCGGCGTGTAGATCGGGACGAGCGAGAGGACGACCGAGAGCGTCGCGTCGGGGTTCGTCAGGATCGGCATCAGGAGGAGCCACGGCACGAGGAAGACGAACATGACCGGCGTGAGGACCTGCTGCGCCTCCTTCTCCGAGTTGACGATCGCGCCGCCCGCGGCATAGACGCCGACGGTCACGAGGTAGGAGAGGAGGAAGAAGACGACGAACCAGACCGCGATCGACGGGCGGAGGACCGAGGAGAGGTCGACGCCCGCGCCGGCGGCCTGGGCCAGGCCGGCCCCGGCGAGGCCGATCGCCATCGCGAGCCAGACGGCGATCTGCGTCAGTCCGATCGCCGCCATCCCGAGGATCTTCCCGGAGAGGAGCTCCATCGGCGTCATCGAGGAAACGAGGATCTCGACGACGCGGTCCGTCTTCTCCTGGATGACGCCGCGCATCACCTCCTGCCCGTAGACGAGCGAGGGGATGAAGAGGAGCGTCAGGAAGAGCATCGCGACGACGAAGCTCCCCTCGCCCCCCGTCCGCTCCTGCCCCGACTTCGTCACCTGCACGGACTGCACCGGCAGGGGCTGGAGGAGGAGGTCGGCCTCGGACGGCGTCATCCCGGCCGCCGCGAGCCGCTCGCGCTGGAGGGCGCGGTTGACGACGCGGCCGAGCCGCTCCTGGGCGAGGAGGTCGGCGGCGGACCGGCTGAAGTAGGAGAGCTTCGTCATCGGCGTCGTGAAGGCATCGGCCGGGACGAGGAGGACGCCGTCGAGGCGGAGCTTCCGCGGCACGCCGTCCTTCGCGAGCCGGTCGAGGTAGGGGCGCACCTCGTTCTTCAGGTCGGCGCCGGAGAGGTCGACGTACTCGGGGTCGATCTTCCCGACCGGCCCGCCCGTCCGCTCGCCGCGCCCGCTCCGGGCGAGCGGCGGGAGGGCCGTGGTCTCCTTCCGGAGCGCGTCGGCGACGGCGCGAAGGCGTCCCGTTCCGTCGAGGATGGCGACGCGCCGCTCGCCCATCCCGCGCGACGCGAGGAGCGCCGGGACGAGCATGAGCGCCGCGAGGAGGAACGGCCCGAGGACGGTCATGATCAGGAAGGACGGCTTCCTGACCGTCTCGCGGTATTCGCGCTTGAGGACGGCCCAGAGCTTCCTCACGCCGCCGCCTCCGCGGAGGGGGCCTCTCCGACCGCCTCGAGGAAGACCTCCTCGAGCGACGGGGCGACGACCTCGAACCGGAGGACCCGGAGGCGTCCGACGGCCGCGGCGAGAACCTCCTGCGCGTCGGCGCCGGCGGCGAGCCGGAGCTCGGCGCGGTTCGTGTCGACGCGTGCCGAGGCGACGGCGGCGAGCTCCGCGAGGAACGCCCCGTCGCCGTCGAACTCGAGGTGGACGGCGTTCGCCCCGCCCGAGGCCTTCACCTCGGCGAGCGGACCGGCCTTGACGACCTTTCCCGCGTGGACGAGGACGATCTCGTCGCAGAGCTTCTCGGCCTCGCCCATCTGGTGCGTCGAGAGGAGGATCGCCTTCCCCTCGGCGGCAAGCTCCCGGAGGAGCCGGCGGACGAGGACGACGTTGACCGGGTCGAGGCCGGAGCCCGGCTCGTCGAGGACGACGATCTCGGGGTCGAAGAGGAGGGCGCCCGCGAGCTGCACCTTCTGCTGGTTCCCCTTCGAGAGCTCCTCGACCTTCGCGTCCCGCTTCTCCCAGAGCTCGAAGCGCGCGAGCCACCGCTCGGCGGCGGGGCGCATGGCGGCGGGGCCCCGCCCCTTGATCTCGGCGAGGAAGAGGAGCTGGTCGAGGACGCGCATCTTTCGGTAGAGGCCGCGCTCCTCCGGGAGGTAGCCGAGGCGGTCGCGCGCCGCCTCGACGCCGGCGCCGAAGAGCTGGACGCGGCCCCGGTCGGGGTGGAGGACGCCGGTGACCATCCGGAGCGTGGTCGTCTTGCCGGCGCCGTTCCGGCCGAGGAGGCCGGTGATCCGCCCGGCGGCGACCTCGAACGAGACGCCGTCGACGGCCTTCACCTTCCCGTAGTGCTTCACGACGTCGAGGACGGAGAGGACTGGGTTCACGGCGCGGCATCTTACGCATCCGGCGCGCGGCGTGCGTCGCGTAGGATGGGAGGCCGAACGGGCATGCGACGCGCGACGACCCTCCTCCTCCTCTCGTCCCTCCTCCTGGGCGGATGCGCCAGCTCGACGGGCGCGGTCGACCGCGCCCTCGTCGAGGCCGGGCGGCAGCGCCGCCGCGAGCAGCCGCCTCCGACGGCGGAGGAGCTCCGCCGGGAGATCGACGCCTTCCTCGACAACGAGCTGCCCCTCATGCAGAAGAAGGCGGACGCGGCCCTCGCGAAGGAGCTGAAGACCTGGCGCGTCGTCTTCCTCGGCAGCGGGGCGCTCGGGCTCGTCGGCGCGACCTCCGGCTCGATCTCCGACTCGGAGGGGGCAGCGCAGGCGGTCGTCACCGGCGTCGGCATCGCCGGGATGGTGGCCGGGGCGATCGCGTACTACGTCCGGACGCCGGAGGTCCGGGCGTGCAAGGCGTACCTCGAGTCGGCGCGCCAGGACGTCGTCTCCTTCCGGAAGAACGGCCTCCCGCCGGGAGACGGGCCGGTCGGCGAGGCGACGTGGCACGCCTGGGTCGACCGGGTCGCCGCGATTCGCGGCCACGAGGGCTGCGCGCGGGTCCGGTGAGAGGGCGCCCGCGCGGCGGCGTCAGTCGTTGAAGTGCTCGCAGAGATACCGGATGCCGACGCCCAGGACGCGCTCCCACGTCTCCTCGACGGCCGGCGTCCAGGCCGGGTCGCAGGCCTTCACGGTCTTCAGGAGGCTGTCGAGCCAGAGGTCGTAGAGCTCGGCCCCGATCCGCAGCTGTCGGGCGCCGTGCTTCTCGGCGAGGGGGCCGAGGTAGGCGCCCGCGCCGTTCTCCTCGTCGCGCGCCGCGAGGATCATCGTGTCGAAGGAGGCACGGAGGGCGCGCTTCTGCCGGTCGAAGTCCGTTCCGGCGAAGCGCTCGCGCACCTTCGGGGAGGAGCCGAGGAAGTTCCCGTAGAAGATGTCGAGGAAGTCGGGATCGGCCGAGCAGCGCTCGAGGCTCGCTTCGAACTCGCGGAGCGTCCCGGCATCCATCGTCGTCTCCTTCGCGGGGGATGGTAGCCGGAAACCAGCCCGTTCAGGTCCCGTTCCGAGCGGCGACCGCCTCGGCGAGGGCGACGAGCCGCTCGGCCTCCCGGGCGTGGAGCTCCTCGACGAGCCTTCCGTCGAGCACCGTGACCCCCTTTCCCTCCCGGCGCGCGGCTCGCCAGGCGGCGAGGAGGCGCCGCGCGGCGCCGACCTCTTCCGCGTCGGGCGCGAAGGCGCGGTTGGCCGCCTCGATCGTCCGCGGGTGGATGAGCGTCTTGCCGTCGAACCCGAGGTCGCGCCCCTGGCGGCAGGCCGCCTCGAAGCCGGGGTCGTCGTCGAGGGCGAGGTGGACCCCGTCGAGCGCGACGAGGCCGTGGGCGCGGGCGGCGAGGACGATCGCCGAGAGGGCGTGGAGGAGCGGGGTGCGGCCCGGCACGTGGCGGGCGCGGAGGTCCTTCGTCAGGTCGGACGTCCCGGCCACGAGGCCGCGGATCGAACGACGCGCCCCGGCGAGGTCGGGGGCCGCGAGGACCCCGCGCGGCGTCTCGATCGTCAGCCAGAGCGGAAGGCCGGCCGGCGCGCCCCGCATCGCGAGCCGCTCGACGACGGCCGCGACGTCCTCGGTCGTCTCCACCTTCGGGAGGACGAGGCCGTCGGCGCCCGCCCTCGCGAGCGAGGCCACGTCGGCCTCGAACCACGGTGTCCCGCGCGCGTTGACGCGGACGAGCACCTCGCGCGGCCCCCAGCCGCCGGCGGCGATCGCCTCGACGACGGCCTCGCGCGCGGCGTCCTTCGCCTCGGGCGCGACGGAGTCCTCGAGGTCGAGGATCAGGCCGTCGCACGGGAGAGCCCTCGCCTTCGCGAGCGCCTTCGCGTTCGAGCCGGGAACGTAGAGAACGGAGCGTCGCGGCCGGGCGGAGGGTCCGGGACCGTTCGTCTCGGCGAGGCTCATGCCGGAGATGTTAGAGCGGGAGCGAGCCTCCCCGGGGACGTCTCCTCCGGTCAGCGGGGCCCGCTCCCCGGGGCCGGGTCGGCGAGGGGCACGAGGACCTCGTTCCTCCGGAGGAACCAGGGCGTCCAGGGCGGGTCGTAGCGCGCGTAGACGGGCGGCCCCGCGGGCGCGAGGCCGGCGGCGGCGACCTTCGCCAGGAGGTCGCGGGCGGCCGCGTCGAAGCGCTCGGCGCCCCACGTCCCGCTGAAGGAGACGGCGGCCACCCGGCGGGCCGGAACGGCGCGGAGCGTCACCCGCGGGTCGCTCGGCTTCGGCAGGGCCTCGAGCGAGTATTCCGAGGGCATGACGAAGGCCACGGTCCACCCCTCGCCCGAGCGCTCCTGCGCGACGGGGGCGGTCATCGCGATCTTCGCCCCTTCGCGGGGCCTTCTCTCCTGGGCGACGGGCGCCGTCATCGCGACCTTCCGGCCTCCGTCGTTGCCCCCGAAGATGTACCCCGCGATCCGACGGAAGCCCTCGTTCCCGCCCGGCCCGAACTCTCCCTCGACGGCCGTCTCGGCGACGACCGTCGGCTCGTAGAGCCTGAGCTCCCACCCGTCGTTCTTCTGGAGGACCCGGTGCTTCGGCTCCTCGGTCGCCATCGCCACCTCCGCGGCGGCCGCGAGGAGAAGGATCGGGAGGAAGGCGGCGCGCCGGATCGTTCGCATCGCCCCCTCTACGCCGCGGGGCCCGGCGCGGACGTGGCGCCCGGCCTCAGCGGGGGAGAAGCGTCCGCGGGTCGCCGGTCGCGGCGTCGATGAGGACGGCGTAGGC
>JBDIBE010000154.1:0-7448 GCA_039812785.1 Thermoanaerobaculia bacterium
GAGGGCAGCGCCACGCCGCCCCGCGCGATCGACGGCGCCGGGAAGCCCGTCGTCGTCACCGTGAAGCTCCCGGGCGTCCCGGCGGTGAAGGTCACCGCGCTCGCGCTCGTGATCGCCGGCGCCTCGTTCACCGTGAGGGTGAAGGCCTGGGCAGGGGTCGTCCCGACGACGTTCGTCGCCGTGAACGTGACCGCGTACGTCCCGCCGGTCGCCGCGGCCGGAGTCCCCGAGAGCGTCCCGGTCCCGTTGCCGTTGTCGACGAAGGTCACGCCCGAAGGCAGCGCCACCCCGCCCCGTGCGATCGACGGCGCCGGGAAGCCCGTCGTCGTCACCGTGAAGCTCCCGGGCGCCCCGGCGGTGAAGGTCACCGCGCTCGCGCTCGTGATTGCCGGCGCCTGGTTCACCGTGAGGGTGAAGGCCTGCGTCCCGTTCGGTGCGACGCCGTTCGTCGCCGTGATGGTCAGCCCGTACGTCCCCCCGGTCGCGGCGGCCGGCGTCCCCCAGAGCGTCGCCGTGCCGTTCCCGTTGTCGACGAAGGCGACGCCCGCCGGGAGAGCGCCGGCCGAGGTCAGCGCCGCGACGGGGAAGGCGGTCGTCGTCACCGTGAACGAGCCGGCCGTCCCTGCCGTGAACGTGACGGCGTTCGCGCTCGTGAAGACCGGGGCCTGCTGGACGCGGAGGGTCTCGGGCACCGATCCCGTGCAGCCGTTCGCGTCGGTCGCCGTGACGGTGAAGGAGAAGTCGCCCGTCGCCGACGGCGTTCCCGAGAGGGCGCCCGTCGCCGGCGCGAGCGTGAGGCCCGGCGGAAGGGCCCCGCCCGTCACCGTCCACGTCGTCGCGCCGACCGCGCCGGCCGCCGTGAAGGCGACCGGGCCGTACGGCTGCGCCAGCGTCGCCGCCGCGAGGCTCGACGGCCCCACGACGAGCGTGTTGCAGACGAGGATCGTGTACGACGCCGTGCCGATGCAGCCCGAGTCGTCGGTGTAGGTGATCGTCGCGTCGTAGCTGCCCGCGGTCGTCGGCGTCCCCGAGAGGACGCCCGCCGGCGAGAGGCCGAGGCCGGGCGGGAGGCCCGCCGCGCTCCACGCGCCCGAGCCCGAGCCGTCGCTCGCGCTCAGGGAGACCGTTCCCCACGGGAGCCCGACCGTCCCCGCCGGGAGCGTCGCGGGCGAGATCCGGATCGACGGGCAGCGGACGACGAGCGTGTAGGCCCGGGTCCCCGTGCAGCCGTTCGCGTCGATGCCGTGGACGGTGAAGGAGAAGGCTCCGACCTCCGTCGGCTCGCCCGAGATCTCCCCGGCGGGAGAGAGCTGAAGGCCCGGGGGAAGCGCGCCCGCGGAGACCGCCCAGGCCACCCGGGCGGTCGCGCCCGGCATCGAGAGGACGGCCGCCGGGTAGGTCCGGAAGGCGGTCGGCGCGGGAAGCGCCGGCGGCTCGACGGAGAGCTCCCCGCAGACGAAGAACGAGAGGGAGCGGGTCTTCACGCAGCTCCCCTTGCGCACCGTCAGCGTCGCCGAGCGGCTTCCGGCCGCCGCGAAGGAGCGGACGTACGATCGCGCCGCCTTGTCGAGCTCGACCTCCGGCTCGCCGTCGAAGCGGATCGACTGGGAGGTCAGCTCCGCCGCCGCCGGGTCGATCGAGACGGACCAGGAGAAGGTCGTCTCCGCCGCGACGAGGATCGGCTCCGGCTCCGCGTCGAGGGCCGTGATGACGACCTTCGAGCAGTCGCCGCCGCCCGGCAGGGCGAAGGGCCGGGTCACGGCATCGCCGGAGCCGTTGTCGATGCGGCTCACGTAGGCGTCGAGGGCGCCGCTCGCGACGGCGACGTCGACGCGCGCGTTCTCCGGGATCGTCGCGGCCGCGAGAGCGCCCCTCGCGCCCGCGGACGCGCCGAACCAGTCCGCCACGCTCCGCTGGCCCCACTCGCCGGCGCCCCGCGTGAAGGGCGTGCGGGCCTGCTCGGCGCCCGCGGCGTCGCGCAGGATCAGCTCGCCGCTCGCCCCTTCCGGTCCGCCGACGAGGGTGAGGTTCGTTCGGACGCCCGGGACGTTGAGCGTCTGGTCGACCCCGGGGAAGAAGCCGGTCGCGCCGGAGGCGAGGAGGCCGGCCGGCCAGGAGGTGACGAACTGCTGCGCCGAGAAGGTCCCCTTGCGGACGCCGCTCGGGTCGACGTTGTTCGTGCGGGCCGCCACGAGGAGCGGGCCGGCAGCGGTCAGGCGAAGCGCGCAGGCCGTCCCCTCCGGGAAGCCGAGCCGCTGGAGGACGCGCGCGACCTCGACGACTCCCTTCGCCGGGACGGGCACCGTGGTGCTCGCCTCGCTCGGGCCGCCGACGGAGCGGATCGTCGCCGAGACCTCTTCGGAGCCGGGGTTGAAGAGGCGCAGGTCGGTGACCCAGTAGGAGCCGAGGAGGCCCGGGGAGAGGGCCGCACCGGAGACGAGACGGTCGAGCGGACCGGGAACGACGCGCTCGGACTGGAGCGCGATCGCGTCGGACGTGACGTTGTCGTTGACGACGGCGTAGGCCGTCGCCCGGCCCGACTTCACCTCGAACTCCGCCCGCGCGACGGGGAGGTCGGCGTCGCCCGCGAGCGCCTTCACCGGGCGCTGCCAGACGAACGGGCTCGCGCCCGAGACGGTCTCGGTCCCGACGACGCGCCCCGTCGCGTCGAGGACGCGGACCTGGACGACCGTTCCCGCCTCGGCGAGCGTCACGGAGAGGTTCGTGCGGTAGCCCGTCGCGGGGTCCGCCGACTGGCTGACCCAGATCGAGTGCCCGGTCTCGCCCGCGCCGAGGAGGTCGCCCTCCGGGACCGGCAGCAGGCCGAGGCCGTACGCCCCTTCCGGCGCCGCGACGTTCTGCGTCGTGAGGCTCGAGACGAGAGGCGCGTCGGACGTGACCGTGATCGTCCCGGCCGCGCCGTCGGCGAGGCCGAAGAGCGTCTTCAGCGCCTCGCGCACCCGGAGGCTCTCCCCCGCCGCGATCGTCCGCGTCGCCGGAGCGGGCGCCGTCGCCCCTTCCATCGGAACGAGCCCGATGGTCACCGTCGCGCCCGCCGCCCCCGGATTGGCGATCTCGAGCGTCGAGGAGAACCTCGCGCCCGCGAGGCCCTTCACCTCGGCCGCGCCGGGGAGGAAGGTCGTCTCCGCGGCGGCGAGGGAGGCGGTCGAAAGGGCGACGGCGAGGACGAACCGGAGCGCGTTGCGTGTCGTCATTCTTCTGGCCTCTCGGATCGGACAACCGCTCTGCGCGGATGCCTCCAGGGGAACGGAACAGGACCCGGCTCCGCCGGGACGGACGGTGGTCGTCATGGGGGAAGGGAGTGGGCGGCGCGGGCCGGGCGGGAAGACTGCCGTGACGCTACCACGACAGCCGACGAATTGGGATGTCGTCTCAAACCGACCGGGAGAGGTCCGCATTGAAACCTTCGGCCGTAGGCGGCGTAGCCGAACGGATGCCCAACGTCGTCGCACGCACCGGACTGTGACAACCTGACACACCCGGAAGGAGGAGAACCCCGCATGCCCGAGAATCCCGGAATGTCGAGACGAAAGCTCATCGGCCTCGGGGCGGCCACCATCGCATCGGCCGCCCTTCCCGACGCGATCCTCGGCCTCTCGAAGGCCGCCGCGGCCGCGACCGGCCCGACGGAGGGGATCGGCTACTTCGCCCGCTTCGGCGTGACGGAGAAGATGCTGAGGGACGGCCTTTCGGCCGCCCTCTCGCGCGGGGCCGACTACGCCGACCTCTTCTTCCAGCACCGCGTCTCCAACGGCCTCGGCCTCGAGGACGGCGAGGTGAACCGGGCCTCGACCTCCGTCGAGCTCGGCGTCGGCGTCCGCGCCATCAAGGGCGACCAGACGGGCTACGCCTACACGGAGGACCTGACGGAGGAGGCGCTCGTCCGCGCCGCGAAGACGGCCGCCGCGATCGCCGACGGCCCGGCCCGCCAGGGCCCGAAGGGCCTGAAGGCCGACGCCGCGCTCCCCGCGCGCTACCCGGTCAAGACCCGCTGGCAGGACGTGCGGCCGCAGCAGAAGCTCCCGCTTCTCGCCGGCCTCAACGAGAAGGTCCTCGCGGCCGACAAGCGGATGAAGAAGGTGAACGTCAGCTTCGGCGACGAGGCGGGCGCGATCCTCATCGCCGACTCGAACGGCCGCGTCGTCGAGGACCTCCAGCCGATGACGCGCCTCTACCTCTCCTGCGTCGCCGAGCAGGACGGCAAGAAGGAGACGAACGGCTACAACGTCGCCGCTCGCGCCGACATCGGCTTCTACTCTCCCGAGCGCCTCGACCGGATGGTGAGCGAGGCCGTCTCGCGGACGCTGATCCTCTTCGACGCCGTCACGCCGCCCGCCGGAGAGATGCCGGTCGTCCTCGGCGCGGGCGCCTCGGGGATCCTCCTCCACGAGGCGATCGGCCACGGCATGGAGGCCGACTTCAACCGGAAGGGGATCTCCATCTTCTCCGACCGGATCGGCAAGCCGGTGGCGAACAAGTTCGTGAACATCGTCGACGAGGGGACCCTCCCCGCCGCGCGCGGCGCGATCAACGTCGACGACGAGGGGAACCCGGTCGGCAAGACGATGCTCGTCGAGAACGGCATCCTGACGACCTACCTCCACGACTCCATCTCGGCGAAGCACTACAAGGTCAAGCCGACCGGGAACGGCCGCCGCGAGAGCTACCGCTACGCGCCGATCCCGCGGATGCGCGCGACCTACATGCTCCCGGGGCCGCACAAGAAGGACGAGATCATCGCCTCCGTGAAGAAGGGGATCTACTGCACCAACTTCACGAACGGCCAGGTGCAGATCGGCGCCGGCGACTTCACGTTCTACGTCAAGAACGGCTACCTGATCGAGGACGGGAAGCTGACCGCCCCGATCAAGGACGTCAACATCATCGGCAACGGCCCGAAGGTCCTCGAGAAGATCGACATGGTCGCCGACGACCTCGTCATCGACGAGGGGGGCTGGACGTGCGGCAAGGACGGCCAGTCGTGCCCCGTCTCGCAGGGCATCCCGACCGTGCGCGTCGCGTCGATCACCGTCGGCGGGCGCGGGAAGAAGGCGTGAGGTGAGCGAGATGGCACAACAGGACATGCTCGCGACCGCCCACGCCGCCGTGAAGGCCGCCCTCGGCAAGGGGGCGCAGGAGGCCTCCGCCCGCACCTACCGCGTCCGCGAGGTCGAGGTGAAGTGGCGCGACGGGAAGCTGGAGCAGATCCACGAGGCGACGACCCGCGGCCTCGGGCTCTCCCTCTACGTCGACGGCCGATTCTCGATGGTCTCGACGAGCGACCTCCGCCCGGAGGCGCTCGACACGTTCATCGGCGACTCCGTCACGCTCGCGCGGGCCCTCGCGAAGGACCCGTTCCGGACGCTCCCCGACCCGAAGCTCTACGAGGGGCAGGCGAAGGTCGACCTCCTCCTCGAGGACCCGAAGTACTCCTCGGTCACCCCCGAGCAGCGCCGGACGGTCGCGAAGGAGATCGAGGCGGCCGCCCGCGCCGTCAAGGGGGCCGAGTCGATCCTCTCCGTCACGACGGGCTTCAGTGACACCCTCGCCGAGAGCTGGCGGGTCGCCTCGAACGGTTTTACGGGCTCACGTCGCGACACCTCCTTCTTCATCTCGGCCGAGGTGAGCGTCAAGGACCCCGACGGCCGCAAGCCCGAGGACTACGCCTTCGGCGGCGGCCGCTTCGTCGCCGACGTCCCGAAGGCCGCGCAGGTGGGCCGCGAGGCCGCCGAGCGGGCCCTCTCGCGCCTCGGCTCGAAGAAGGGCGACTCGGCGGTCCTGACGATGGCCGTCGAGAACCGCGCCGCAGGCCGGATGCCCGGCTTCCTCCTCGGCCCGCTCTCGGGCGGCGCGCTCCAGCAGAAGCGCTCCTTCCTCGAGGGGAAGCTCGGGCGAGAGATCGCGAGCCCCGTCCTCACCCTCGTCGACGACCCGCTCGTCCCGAAGGGCCTCGGCTCGCGCCTCTTCGACGGCGAGGGGATCGCCGCGAAGCGGATGCCCGTCATCGAGGCGGGCGTCCTCAAGGCCTACTACATCGACACTTACTACGGGAAGAAGCTCCAGATGGCGCCGACGACCGCCGGCCCGTCGAACCTCGTCTGGACCCTCGGCGACAAGGACCAGGCGGGCCTCCTCGCCGCGATGAAGGAGGGGATCCTCGTCACCGGCTTCCTCGGCGGGAACTCGAACGGCCTCACGGGGGACTTCTCCCTCGGCGTCCAGGGCTTCCGCGTCCGCGGCGGGAAGATCGCCGAGCCGGTCGGCGAGATGAACATCTCGGGCAACCACCTCGACCTCTGGAAGAAGCTCGCCGCCGTCGGCAACGACCCCTACCCCTATTCCTCGATGAAGACCCCGACCCTCGTCTTCGAAGGGGTCCAGTTCGCCGGGACCTGATTCGGCCACGCTCCAGCACTCCACCGGGCCGGCCCGAAAGGGCCGGCCCTTTCCTTTCCCGCGCCCTTGACACGCCTCGACGCGCGGACCACTTTGTTGGGACACGATCTCAGCCCTCGCCAGCTGGCCTGTTCGCCGGCCCCGGCAGTCCTCCCGCGACGGAAGCGACCGTGGAGTTGCCCGACGAGGAGGTCTCCATGCCCCCCCAAGTGGATACCCGTGTCCTCGACGAGACGAAGCTGCAGGCCTTCGTCGAGAAGGCCGTCGGCGAGTTCGGCGTCGCGATGAGCGCGGCGCTCGTCTCGCTCGGCGACCGGCTCGGCTTCTTCAAGGCGATGGCCCACGCCGGTCCGATGACGCACAAGGAGCTCGCGGCGAAGACGGGGACCGGCGAGCGCCTCGTCCGCGAGTGGCTTGTGAACCAGGCCGCGAGCGGCAACCTCGACTACGACCCCTCCTCGGGCAAGTACACGCTCCCCCAGGAGCACGCCCTCGCCCTCGCCGACGACGCGAGCCCGTACTTCGTCGCGGGCGGCTACCAGATCGTCACCGCGCTCGTGAAGGCCGAGGAGCGGATCGCCCGCGCCTTCCAGAACGGCGGAGGGATGTTCTGGGGCGAGCACGACCACGGCCTCTTCGAGGGGACCGAGCGCTTCTTCCGCCCGAACTACGTCGCGAACCTCGTCTCGAGCTGGATCCCCGCGCTCGACGGCGTCGAGGAGAAGCTCAAGACGGGCGCGATCGTCGCCGACGTCGGCTGCGGCCACGGCGCCTCCACGATCCTGATGGCCCGCGCCTTCCCGAAGTCGCGCTTCTTCGGCTTCGACAACCACGCGCCCTCCATCGGCCACGCGCGCCGCTCGGCCGACGACGCCGGCCTCTTCACCCAGGTCACTTTCGAAGTCGCGCCCGCGGTCTCCTTCCCCGGCCACCGCTACGACCTGATCGCCTACTTCGACTGCCTCCACGACATGGGCGACCCGCTCGGCGCCCTCCGCCACGCCCACGAGGCGCTCGCCGCCGACGGCACC
>JBDIBE010000155.1:0-7386 GCA_039812785.1 Thermoanaerobaculia bacterium
GGGCCCCGCGTTCCTCGCGTGGCGCGCCGGGCGCGGCACCGGAGGGCCGGGCGTCCCGAGCTTCAGGCAGCTCACCTTCCGCAAGGGGCTCGTCCTCTCGGCCCGCTTCGCGCCCGACGGGAGGACCGTCGTCTACGGCGCCGGCTGGGAGGGGGAGCCGTTCCGGCTCTTCTCGATGCGGACGGAGAGCCCCGAGTCGCGCCCGCTCGAGCTCCCGCCGGGCGACGTCCTCGCGGTCTCCTCGACGGGCGAGCTCGCGGTCTCGCTCGACCGCCGGTACGTCTACGGCTTCTCGACGCGAGGCACGCTCGCCCGCGTCCCGCTCGTCGGCGGCGCGCCTCGGAAGATCCTGACCGACGTCGAGGACGCCGACTTCTCGCCCGACGGAAAGGAGCTCGCGGTGAGCCGCGTCGTCGACGGGCGGCACCGGCTCGAGTACCCGATCGAGAAGGTCCTCTACGAGCCCGAAGGGTGGGTCAGCAACGTCCGCGTCTCGCGAGACGGCGAGCGGGTCGCGTTCATCGACCACCCGATCGCCGGGGACGACCGCGGCGCGATCTGCGTCGTCGACCGGGCCGGGAAGAAGACCGTCCTCGCAGACGGGTGGGCGAGCACGATCGGCCTCGCATGGTCGCCGGATGGAGACGAGGTCTGGTTCACGGCGACGGAGATGGGGCAGAACGACGCCCTCTGGGCCGTCGACCTCTCGGGGCGCAAGCGCCTCCTCGCGCGGAGCCCGGGGCGCCTCGCGCTCCAGGACGTCGGCCCGACGGGCGAGCTCCTCGTCACGGAGGGGCGCGTGAGGCTCGGAATGGGCTGGGGGACGGCGGACGGGAAGACGGCGCGCGACCTCTCCTGGCTCGACGCGACGGTCGTCTCGGACATCTCGCGCGACGGCAGGTCCGTGGTCTTCTCCGAGCAGGGCTCGGGCGGCGGTGTCGGGACGTACTCCGTCTACATGCGCGAGAGCGCTGGGACGCCCGCGGTGCGCCTCGGCGAGGGGACGGCGGGTCCGCTCTCGCCCGACGGCAAGTGGGCCGTCGCGATCGTCCCCTCGACCCCGCCGAGCCTCACGCTCCTGCCGACCGGGCCCGGGCAGAGCCGCACGCTCGACCGCGGTCCGATCGTCAGCTACCAGGCGGCCGCGTTCTTCCCCGACGGGCAGCGCCTCCTCCTCGCGGCGAACGAGGAGGGGAAGCCGGTGCGGCTCTACGTCCAGTCGGTCGAGTCGGGCGCGCCGAAGGCGGTCTCGGGGGCGGGCCTTCGCTTCGCGCCTCCGTCCGACGTCGTCTCGCCCGACGGGCGCGTCGCCGCCGTCATGGACGGCGAGGAGCGGGCGATCCTCTTCCCGCTCGACGGCTCCGAGCCGCGCCCCGCGCCGGGCCTCGAGCCGGGAGACGTGCCGATGCGGTGGAGCGCCGACGGCCGCTCGCTCTTCGTCTTCCGCTACGACGAGGTCCCGGCCCACTTCCGGAAGGTCGACCTCGCGACGGGGAAGCGGGAGCTCCTCGCGACGATCGCGCCCGCCGACCCCGCGGGCATCGAGTCGTTCGTCGCGGCGCAGGTCACGCCGGACGGCGGCGCCCTCGTCTACAGCTTCTTCCAGTACCGCAACGACCTCCACCTGGTCGCCGGGCTGAAGTAGCCGGCGGGCGCCGGGCCCGGAGCCGGCCCCGCGAAGGGCCGGCCCCGGAGCTGCGGGCGATCAGATGAGGCCGACGTCCTTCTTCTTGGCGGCCTTCTTGGCGGGCGCCTTCTTGGCGGGCGCCTTCTTGGCGGGGGCCTTCTTGGCGACCTTCTTCGCCGGGGCCTTCTTGGCGGGGGCCTTCTTCGCGACCTTCTTCGCCGGGGCCTTGGCGGCCTTCTTGGCGGCCTTCTTCGCAGCCTTCTTCGTAGCCATGGGATCTCCTTTCGGTTCCGCCCTCGAAGGACGGGGGTTCAGAAAAAGACCAGCTCGCCGCGACGATTCGCGGTGAAGCGGTCGAGGGAAACGGTGTCCGTCGCGTGTGAGGAGCCTCGCCTCGCGGGGCCGTGCGCGCCGTCGTTCACGCGGCGTGTGCCGGGAATCACGCGCGGATTGTCACCGGAAAACGCGAATCCGTCACGCGTCCCGCGCGCGAAGCGGCGCGCGAGCGCGAGGAAGCGCGCGGCCGCGCGCCCCTCGAGCGAGAAGCGGCCGAGCGGAACGGCGAGCGCGAGGTGCCTCTCTCCGTCGCGGAGGACGAGGCCGTCCCGGACGAGCGCGGCGAGCGCGGAGCCGCATTCCTCGCGGCTCGCGCCCGCATCCGCGCGGGCCCTCTCCTCGAGCGCGCGGAGCGCCGTCGAGGCGTCGCAGGCGTCGTGGAGGAGCCTCGCGAGGCCGCGGAGGACGGCGAGCGGGCGCCGCGCCGCGGGGCGGAGGTCGAAGACGAAGAGCGCCTCGCCCGCCGGGACGGAGAAGAGCGCGCTCGCCTTCGCCGCGCGCCGCCACCTCGCGGCCTCGCGCAGGAGCGGCGCGGCGTAGCGGCCCGCGCTTCCTCCGCCGCGCGCGCGGAACGTGAAGGAGTACGCGAGGTTCGCGAGGCGCTCCGCGGGGAGAGGGTAGACCGCCGCGTACGACGGCATCGGCGCGACGTCGAGGAAGCCGAGCCTCTCCCGCTCGTCGAAGCCGGGGCTGAAGCGGTCGAGCCGAAGGCCCGAGACGCCCGTCGGCGGCGGCAGGTGCGCGAGGAGCGGCACGAGCCGCGCCATCCGCGCGTACTCCGCGGGATCCTCGTCGGGGAAGCCCCAGAGGAGGTTCCAGTAGGGCGTCACGCCGAGCTCGCGGCACCACTTCAGGAGCTGCACGTTCTGGAGCGCCGTGACGCCCTTCCGCATGAGCCGCAGCACCGAGTCCGAAAGGCTCTCGACGCCGGGCTGGATCCGCGCCACCCCGGCGTCCGCGAGGAGGCGCACCTGCTCCTTCCTGAGGCTCGACTTCGTCTCCCAGAAGACGGGGGAGCGCGGCGGCGACTTCGCGAGCTCGGGCAGGACGCTCTCGAAGTAGCGCGTGTCGAGGATGTTGTCGACGACCTGCAGGTCGCTGTCGGGGTGCCGCGACGTGACGCCGCGGATCTCGGCGAGGGCGCGCGCCGGAGACTTGCTCCGGAAGGCCATCGACGTCCCGTTCAGGCCGCAGAAGGTGCAGTGGCTCTTCTCGCCCCAGGAGCAGCCGCGCGCCGTCTCGACGAAGAGCCCGGGCGTCCACGTCCCGGCGAAGCGGCTCGAGGCGAGCTGCTCGAAGAAGTCCGTGTCGTCGGGGAGCGGGAGGTCGTCCATCCGCGCGACCGTCGCGGCGTTCGGGAAGCGCCCCGCCTCGAGGAGGGCCGCCGCGCTCGCGGGCGTCGCCACGCCGGCGATCCCGTCGAGCCCGCGCCCCTCGAGGGCGCGCGCGACGATCTCGGGGAAGACGCGCTCCCCCTCGCCGGAGACGACGGCGTCGAGGAACGGGAAGCTCCGCGCCGTCTCGGCGCCCATCGGCCCCTCGCAGTTGGCGCCGCCGAGGACGACGACGGTCGACGGCGAGGCGGCCTTGATCCGCCTCGCGAGGGCGAGAGAGGCGACGTGCTGCTGGAAGACGCTCGTGAACCCGACGAGGCGCGGCCGGGCGGCGAGGACCTCCCCGAGGCACTCCTCGAGGAACGGCGCCGCGAGGGAACGGGCGCGCCTCAGCTCCCTCGCGAACGAGTCCGGGACGGGCCTCGCGAGGTCGCGCGCGCTCCAGCAGGCGCGGCCGAGGAGGACGTCGCGCTCCCACCGCGCGTCGGCCTCCGGGTCGGGCCCGAAGAGCGCCTCGCGGAAGACCCACTCGCCCGCGAGCTCGCGGATCGAGCGGGTGCCGTCCGTCGCGACGCGGCCGTAGGGGCCGACGCCCACCTTCTCCGCGAACCTGAGCGTGAAGTAGAGGACCCGCGCGGAGACGCCGAGCGGGGCGAGCGACGCCTTCAGGTACGACAGCCCGAGCGAGGGCGACATCTCGGGGCCGTACGGCATCGAGACGAGGAGGACGTCGGCGGTCCGGGGGCGTGGCTTCGGGGCGCGGCGCGTGATGAACCCGGGAATGTGCCGTCGCGGCGCGCTCCCGTCAAGGAGCGACGGCTTCGCAGGACGAACCCGCGCGCTCCCGGGACGTAACGGAAGGCATGAGGGCCCTCGCCGTCCTCTCCCTCGGCGCCGCGCTGGCGGTCGCGGAGCCGCCGCGCGAGCTCGGCCACCTCTCGCTCGACGAGGGGCTCTCCCAGAGCATCGTCGAGGCGATCCACCAGGACCGGCGCGGCTTCCTCTGGCTCGCGACGGAAGACGGCCTGAACCGGTGGGACGGCTACCGCTTCACCGTCTTCCGCAACGTCGCGGGAGACGAGAGGACCCTCTCGTACAACGACCTGAAGGCGATCGAGGAGGACCGTTCGGGCGCGCTCTGGCTCGGGACGTTCGAGGGAGGGCTGAACCGCTTCGACCCGGCGACGGGCCTCGTGACCCGCTTCCGGCACGATCCGGCCGACCCGTCGAGCCTTCCCGCGAACATCGTCCGCGCCGTCCGCGAGGACCGCGACGGGAACATCTGGGTCGGGACGCAGGGAGGCGGGCTCGCGCGTCTCGACCCGAAGACGGGGCGCTTCGCGCGCTTCCGGCACGACCCGGCCGACGCGGCGAGCCTCGCGCACGACGACGTCCGGGCGCTCCTCGTCGACGGCCGCGGGACGCTCTGGGTCGGGACGTACGGCGGAGGCCTCGACCGATTCGACCGCGCGAAGGGGACGTTCGTCCACGTCCCGTCGGAGGCGGGCGCCGGTGCGGGGCTCGTCGACGCGCTCCTCGAGGACCGCTGCGGAAGCCTCTGGGTCGGGACGTACGGGGGCGGGCTCCTCGCGCTCGACGCCGCCGCGGGGCGCCTCGTCCCGCGCCCGGGGGCGGGGGCTCTCCCGAGCCCGCTCGTGAAGGCGGTCGTCGAGGACCACGAGGGGCTTCTCTGGGTCGCGACGGACGGCGGCGGTCTCGCGCGCTACGACCGGAAGTCGGGGGGCGTCTCCGTCCTCCGGCACGACCCGGCCGTCCCCCGGAGCCTCGCCACCGACCGCGTCTTCTCCCTCCGCGAGGACCGATCGAAGGTCCTCTGGGTCGGGACGTACGGCGGCGGCCTCAACACGCTCGACCTCGGGAAGAAGAGGTTCCTGAACGTCCGCCACGACCCGCGCGACCCGTCCTCCCTCGGGCACGACATCGTCTGGTCGTTCCACGAGGACCCCGACGGGACGCTCTGGGTCGGGACCGACTCGGCGGGGCTGCAGCGCTGGGACAGGAGGCGGAACGTCTTCACCGGCTACCGCCACGACCCGCGCGACCCATCGAGCCTCGCGCACGACACGGTCCGCTGCGTCTACGGCGACGCCTCGGGGAGGCTGTGGGTCGCGACGAACGGCGGCGGCCTCGACCGCCTCGACCGCGCGACGGGGCGCTTCGAGCACCACCGCCACGACCCGCGCGATCCCGGGAGCCTCGCCCACGACGAGCTCCGGGCCGTCTACGAGGACCGCTCGGGGACGCTCTGGGTCGGGACGCACGGCGGCGGCCTCGACCGGCTCGAGCGGGAGACGGGGCGCTTCGTCCACTACCGGAACGACCCCGCCGACCCGGGGAGCCTCTCGAACGACTTCGTCCGCTGCGTCCTCGAGGACGCCGGCGGCGCGCTCTGGGTCGGGACGCAGGGCGGAGGGCTGAATCGCCTCGACCGCAAGACGGGCCGATTCACGCGCTGGCGCGCCGCGCCGGACGACCCCTCGAGCCTCTCGAGCGACTACGTCTTCGCCCTCCACGAGGACCGCGCGGGGAACCTCTGGGTCGGCACCTACGGCGGCGGCCTCAACCGCCTCGACCGCGCCACAGGGCGCTTCGCGCGCCTCACCTCGCGGGACGGCCTCTCGAGCGACTCGGTCTACGGCCTCCTCGAGGACGAGCGGGGGCGCCTCTGGATCTCCACGAACCGCGGGATCACCGAGCTCGACCCGGCGACGGGCGCGATCCACGCCTGGGGCGAGGCCGACGGGCTGCAGAGCGACGAGTTCAACGGCGGCTCCTTCTACCGGAGCGCGCGGGGCGAGATGTTCTTCGGGGGGATCCGCGGCTTCAACGCCTTCTTCCCGTCCGAGATCGTCCCGCGGACCGACCCGGCCCCCGTCGTCCTGACCGGGCTCCTCCTCGCGAACCGCCCGGTCCCGGCGGGCCGGACGCCCGACGGCCGGACGCTTCTCCCGCGTTTCGTCGGCTACGCGGACGAGGTCGTCCTCTCCCACGAGGACGCCGTCGTCTCGCTCGAGTTCGCGGCGCTCCACTTCGCCGCGCCGGCCCGGCTCCGCTACGAGTACCGCCTCGACGGCTTCGACCGCGAGTGGATCCCCGCCCCGGCCGACCGCCGCGTCGCGACCTACACCGGCCTCGCGCCCGGCTCCTACCTCTTCCGCGCGAGGGCCGCGAACCCCGACGGCGTCTGGGGCGAGGAGGAGGCGCGCCTCCGGGTCGTCGTCACGCCGCCGTTCTGGGGGACGTGGTGGTTCCGGACGGCGTGCTTCCTCGCGCTCGGCGGGCTCTCCGCGCTCCTCCTGCGGAGGCGGATGCGGAACGTGAGCCTCGAGGCCGCGATGCGCGCGGCGCACGAGGCCCAGATGGCGGTGATGCCGCACGACGACCCCGAGGTGGAGGGCTTCGAGGTCTCGGGAGTCTGCATCCCGGCCCTCGAGGTGGGGGGCGACTTCTTCGACTACGTCCGCGGAGGCCCGGGGGACCCCGGGCTCGGAATCGTCGTCGGCGACGTCTCGGGGAAGGGGACGCGCGCGGCGATGACGGCCGCGCTCTCCGCCGGGATGGTGAACGTCCTCGTCCGCTCCGGGGGGCCGCTCGAGGAGGTGGCGGAGGCGGCGAACGCCGCGCTCCGCGCGAAGATCGAGCGGCGGATGTTCGCCGCGGTCTGCCTCGCGCGGCTCGACCCGGCCGCCCGGACGCTGACGTTCGTCAACGCGGGGCTCTGCGAGCCGCTCTTCCGCTCGGGCGACACGGCGGCGTACCTCGGCTCCGAGGGGTCGTCCTTCCCGCTCGGGGCCTCCGCCCGCGCGCCCTACCGGAGCCGGGCGGTCGCCCTCGCCCCGGGCGACGTCGTCGTCCTCTACACGGACGGCGTCCCCGAGGCCTCGGGCCGCGGCGGGCTGCCGTGGGGCTACGACGCCCTCGCCGGGTTCCTGCGGGGCCTGCCGGCGGCGGGCCTGACCGCGCGGCAGATCCGCGACGCCGTCGTCCGCGAGGAGGCGCGCGTCGCCGGCCGGGCGCGGCTGGCCGACGACGTGGCCGTCGTCGTCGTGAAGGCCCGCTGAGCGTCAG
>JBDIBE010000156.1:0-7369 GCA_039812785.1 Thermoanaerobaculia bacterium
GACGCCCGAGTCGACGAGCGTCCCGTGCATCGATCCCCACGTCGTCAGGAGCGCGCCCGCGAGCGCCGCGGCGACGAAGAGCATCCCGAGGAAGAGGAGGGCGCTCCCGAGGAAGACGCTCGCGAAGAAGCGGTCCTCGAGATCGCCCATCCGGTCCCGGAGGACGCCGATGAGCCAGAGGAACGCGACGCCCGCGAAGGGGAGGAGGTTCAGGGCGAGGGAGACCCTCCGCTCGCTCGAAGGGAGCCACTCGCCCACCTCCTCGGGGGTCGCCGGAACGGTGAAGCGGATCAGGGCGAGGCTCGCGAGGAGGAGGAGCGAGAAGAGGATCCCCGCCACGGCGCCGGCGCGCGGCGCCTTCAGGCTGGCGCGGACGAGGCTCCCGTCCGGGGCGGGCATTTCCCCGAGGATACCGGAGGCCGGGGCGCTCAGAACTTGTAGGTGAGCCCCCAGAGGAGGTGGACGGAGCTGATCCCGAGCTGCCCGGTCAGGGTGGAGCCCTGCGGGTCGTCGCGGAACGGGTCGGCCTCGTGCCCCCACTCGTAGGCGAAGCCGACGGAGCCCGAGAGGTGGGGCCAGTTCAGCGAGACGCCCGCCGAGACGCCGTAGACGTCGACCGCCGTGAAGACCGACTTCTCGCCCACGGGCGAGAGGGCGGTGAAGGCCCCGAGGTGGACGGAGGTCTTCGGTGAGAGGTCCCAGCGGCCGCCGACGGCGACGTTCGTGACGGAGCGGCGCTCGTCGTACGCGGGCGTGAAGATCGCGGGGCCCGAGGATGCGGCGGAGCCCGAGCCCGAGGTCCACGCGCCCGCGACCGGGCTCGAGAAGAGCTCGTAGGCGGAGGCGCCGGCGGAGTACTTCACGTCGGCCTCCACCTCGCCCCGGGCGAACTTCCACGAGAGGCCGACGCTGACCCGCGCGGGGTGCTTCACCGTGAACTCCGCCTCCGGGTCGCGGAAGGCGATCGAGCGGAAGCCTGCGCCCGTCGCGGTCGACTCGACGGCGAAGAGGCCCGTCGAGCCGCCGAGGCGGAGGCCGGGCGCCGCGGCGACGACGCCGAGCGTCACGCTCGGCGAGAGGTCCCACTGCAGGCCGCCCGTGAGGATCAGGTCGTAGGTGGTGCCGTCGGCGCGGAAGGTCCGCTGGGTGACGCCGCCGCCGCCCGGGGTGACGGCCTGGGCGAAGGCCCCCTGGGTCTGCGTGAGCGTCAGGAACGAGACGCCGACCGAGGCCCCGAGCCTCAGGCCCGGCTTGAGGGCGTAGCCGGCGGCGATCGTCGGGACGAGGTCGGAGTAGGAGCCGTCGGCGGAGTAGAGGAGGTCGGCGGCGCCGCCGGGCGCCGGGAGGACGCCGCTCAGCTGGAGCGTCGGCTTCCACGAGACGGGGGTCGGGATGGCGAAGCCGAGGCTCAGCTTCTCGCTCTTCAGCGTCTCGCCGCCGACGACGAAGCCGAAGAGGCGCCCGTTGCTGCTGAGGCGCGAGCCGGTGTCGGCGACCTCGCCCACCTCGCCCGTGTAGAACGTCCATTCGTAGGCGGCCGAGGCGGCGCTCACGGAGCTCTTCCTCGAGAGCCCGAGGCCCGCGGGGTTGTAGTAGACGGCGCCGACGTCCGTCGCGCGCGCCGTGAACGCCCCTCCCTCGATCCCCTCGATCTGCCCGGCGGGGTTCCGCCCCTCGTTCGGCAGGACGAAGAGCGACGGCGCGGTGATCGTCACGCTCTGCGCGGCGGCGGGGAGGGAGAGGAGCAGGAAGAGGAGCGGGAGGCGGCGCATCGTCTTTCCTTCGTGAACGAGGGCGTTCGGGGCGGCCGAGTGTACGCGCCGCACGCGCCCGGGCGGCGGAGGCGGTTTCGAGGACGGCAGGACCGGGACCGGGTCCCGAGTGCGGGGGCCCGGTCCCGAATCCCGGGAGGGGCTCAGTCGTCGAGCCTGAGCCGCGAGGTGAAGTCCGCCACGTCGAGGACGGAGGAGCCCAGGAGCCTGCCCCCGACGCGGACCTTGACGGTGGCGGCTCCCCGCACGGGGGCCATAAGCCGGTGAAAGGCCGACCTCTCGAAGGTCGCGGACCAGGTCTTCTGTCCGAAGTCGAGGACGAGGTGGAGGCCATTCGCGTCGTGGAGGAGACGCCCCCCGTTCTTCCAGCTCTCGAGGAAGCCCTCGCGCTCGAGAAGGGGGACCTGGACCGCGTGGCCGTTCAGCTCGAACGCCAGGTCTCCGAACGCCCCGAGGGTGCCCGGAAGCGTCCCCTCGATCGTCGCCTCGCCGTTCCCCGTGGCGCTGTCGGAGCTCCCTTCATACGACGTCACCTCGAGGGCCTTCGGGTTCTTCGCGGCGCCGTGCCACCGCCAGGCCAGCTCGACGTGGTGCTGGAGGTCGTGCTTCAGCGAGTACTTCCCGTTCAGGACGAGCGTGGCCTGCACGTTCCCCGAGTTGGCGGCGAGGTGGCCCGAGAGGTCTGCCTTGTAGAGCTCGAGGTCCCAGGTCCTCCGGCCGAAATCGAGCTTGAGGAACACCCTGTTCCGCTTGACGGAACGCCGGGACTCGTAGAGCCAGACCTTGCCGTTCCGCGTCCAGGTGCCGCTCGCGGAGAGCGACGACCAGGTGAAGCCGTTGAGGTCGAGCTCGACGCCCCTGGCCGGCTTGAACTGGGCGGCCGTCATCGGGAGCGGCGTCTCCTCGCCGTGCGCGTCCGCCCAGGCGAGCGGGGCCCCCCGGAGGACGTAGCGGCTCCAGGCCGACTCTCCGCTCGCGGTCGTCCCGCCCTGCCCGCTGACGACGAGCCCCGTGGCGCTCTCGGGAGGCGCACCGAGCCCGCTCGCAGCGCCGCCGGCCGTCGCGTAGCTGGACGTGCGCCAGGCGATGGCCCAGGGGAGCTGGGAGGCGTACGCGGTCGGGAGCCACGGCGCCGCCGCCTGGCCGTCGGCGACGGCGGTCGGCGAGAGCATGTAGACCTCGTCGGTGACGGAGGTGACGCACTCGGGCTCGGCGACGGCGCACGGTGCCATCGTGAGCTCGAGCTCGAGCTCGCTCCCGAAGCTCGTCGCGTTCGTGACGGTCGTGGAGAAGCTCGAGTCGTAGCCGGCGTTCAGGTCGACCTTGAGCCCTTTCAGCTTCGTGCCGACGTTCAGCGAAGCCCCGCCGCCGATCTCGATCTTCTGGCTGAGGCCCGAGCTCGACACGGTCTCCTGCTCGTTCGAGATCGTGGAGTTCGTCACGCTCCCCGTGCCGAACGACAGGGGGTTGACCTTGGGCTCGCCGTAGGTCCCCTTGCCGAACCGGACCGTCCACGGCTGGGTCGTCGTCTCCCAGACCTGGTCGTGCCAGAAGTCGAGGTCCGTCGACTTGCCGAAGGCCTGCATCCCGGAGAAGAGGCCCGGGTAGTCGTCGTTCGGGCCGCCCGGGTTGACGAGCTCGAACGCGACGGGCTTGATGGTCAGCGACTGCGGGTTGATGTCGACGAGGTGGACGTCCTGGTTCAGGTACGTCCCCGTCTGCGTCTTGACGTCGTAGTCCCAGCCGTAGACCCTGAAGTCCTGCACGGTGATCTCGGGGATTCCGAAGATGCCCCAGCCGAAGCGCCCGAGGGCGTCCCCGCGGAGCGTCTTCTGCGCCTTCGTCCCCAGCGTGGCGGCCCAGCCGGACGTCGTGGTCGTCGTCGTCTCCTGCTCGCTCGTCAGGAGGTGCTGGTAGCCGATGTCCGCCCGGACCTCGGTCTCGACCTCGATCGGCCCCTTCTTGAGCCCGGCGCGGACCTCGGCCCCCGCCGAGAACATCCACTGGCTCTCCCGCGACTCCTGGTGGCCGACCATCGTCCCGCTCTCCTGGCCGTAGACGACGTTCGAGAGCTGCTCGATCCCGTAGTCGTCCTCGATCTCGTTGATGGCGAACGGGGGCGAGCCGAGGACGACGCCGTAGAGCGACCAGTACTTCCGGTAGGTCGCGGCGTCCTCCGGGTCGTCCTGGTTCCCGGTGTCGGTCACGCTCCCGCCCCAGAGCCCGCAGGCGTACGAGGGGAGGTCGGAGTCGTCGCCCGTCGGCTCCGGGGGCACGAGGAAGTCGGACGGGGCGCCGAGGGCCGTCGCGGACCCGCCCGTCGTGTACTGCACGACGAGGTACTGGCGGCGCGCCTGGTGCGGCGGGGTCGTCGAGGTGTCGCAGACGTCGACGAGCCACGGGTACGTCCAGATGTCCGAGACGCCGCTGCCGAACGTGTGCGACGCGGGCTGGGTGGCCGGCCCGGAGGCCGGCAGGACCCAGCCCTGGAACCGGAGGTTCGAGGAGCTGCCGGTCACCCCGAAGGCCTGCACGGACGGGACGAGGTCGCCGCCGGGAGCTCCCTGGAACGCCCCCATCGTCCCGGTCTGGAGAGAGAAGTTCCCGTCGAGCCAGAGGTTCCAGACCTTGGCGAGGCCCCCGAAGTCCGACTCGCCGCCGAACTTCCCGTTCCAGGTCGTCTGGGAGACGTAGTCCCAGTAGTTCTGGCTGGAGGCGATGTAGCCGTAGGCGACGACGATCCGCGGCTCGCCGCTCGGAAGGTAGTAGGTGACCGCGTCGAGGGGCTGGTACCTCGAGTCGGAGACGAGCGGTCCGTGGACGGCCCAGCTGACGCCGTCGGAGCTCGTGTAGGTCCCCGAGTCGGTGAAGACGTAGAGCTGGTCGTCGAAGACCGTGATCGCGGCCCCGGTGCCGTTCCCGTCCGCGCCGTTGTCGACGTGGACGTACCCGAGGTTCTTCTTCCCGATCCAGGCGCTCTTCGTCATGTCCCAGGTCGCGACCCAGGACTTCATGTACGAGAAATAGCCGGAGTCGTAGGAGTTGTACGCGATGAAGATCTTGTTGTCGAAGACGGCGAGGCTCGCCGACATCATCATGTTGTAGTAGGTGTGGTAGCCGCTGTCGCTCTTGCCGACGAGCGTGTTGAAGACCCAGTTGCCGTTCGCCGGGTCGGTCGGGACTCCCGCCTGGTGCTTGATGGTCCCGCTGTTCGAGTAGGAGATCCGGTGGACCATCCCGTTCGCGTAGACGGCCCGCCCCGGGTTCGCCCGCAGCGGGGCCGCGACGAGGAGGATCACGAGACCGAGGGCCGGAAGGAGCAGCCGTTTCATTCACGCCTCCTGTTCGGGGACGTCCGGCGGATCGGGCCCGCGCCTCGGGACGCGGCGACGGGGCACGACGAACGCTCCCCCTGAAGGCGCATGCTAGGCACCCGTTCGCATCGGTGTCTGTAGGGGTCTTCACGGACAGGCCCTCGGGTCAGCTCGTGGCCCGGCCCCCCGCGACCCGCCGGCGGAGCGCCTCCATGCCGGAGAGCCCGAGCTTCGCCAGGATCCGAGCGAAGTACGACTCCACCGTGCGCCGGCTCACGCCGAGCCGGTCGGCGATCGCCGGCGTCCCGTACCCCTGCGCGAGGAGCGAGTAGATCGTCAGCTCCCGCGGGCTGAGCGGCTCGTCCTTCCTGGCGGCCGCGGAGCCGTCGTCCAGGATCGCCTGCACGGCCGGGCTCACCCAGCTCCTTCCGGCCAGGAGCTCCTCCACGGCCCGCACCAGGTGTTCCGACGCCTCCCTCTTCGTCACGTACCCCGAGGCGCCTGCGGCCAGGGCCTGCCCGACGTGGAACGCGTCCGCGTGCATCGAGTAGACGAGGAGAGGGACCGTCGGGAAGCGGTCGGCGAGGCTCCGGAGGAGGACCAGCCCGCTCTCCTCCCCGAGGGAGAGGTCGACCATCACGAGGTCCGGGGCGGAGTCGAGGATCGCCGCGAGGGCCGGGGAGGAGTCCCCGGCCTCCCCGCAGACCTCGAACCCGTGGTGCTGGAGGACGAGGCGGAGGCCTTCCCTCAGCGTGGGGTGGTCGTCGACGAGGAAGAGGCGCCGCGCGGTCCGCCCCGTCACCCGAGTCCCTCCCGGACGGGACCGGGCCCGTCGAGCGGGGCCGTGCAGGTCACGACGGTCCCCCCGGAAGGGGCCGGGCCGACGGTCAGCGTCCCGCCGATCCGCTCCGCGCGGTGCCGCATGATTCCGAGGCCCATCCCGCGCCGCTCGCCGTCCGCGGGCATCCCGCGGCCGTCGTCCTCCACGCGGAGCCTCAGGCCGCCGGTGGCGTTCCGGGCGAGCTCGATCTCGATCCGTCCCGGCCTGCCGTGGCGGAGGGCGTTGCTCACGGCCTCCTGCGCGATCCGGAGGAGGTGGGCGCTCGTCTCGGGATCCTCCGGCCACGGGCGGCCGTCGTCGAGGAGGTCGCATTCGATTCCCGTGTCGGCGCGGACGCGCTCGGCCAGGTCGTCCAGGGCCGACGCGAGCGCCGCCGGCGGAGGCTCCGGAACGCTGAGACCGCGGGCCAGGTCGTGGACCTGCCGGACGGTCGTCTCCAGGATCGCGGTGACGGCCTCGAGGTGAGCGAGCTCGTCACGTCCCGCGCGCGCGCCGAGAGAGCTCCTGAGGAGCTGACAGCGCAGGGCCGCCGCGGCGAGCTCCTGGCAGGCCCCGTCGTGCAGGCTGTGGCCGACGGCCCGTCTCTCCCGCTCGGCGGTCTCCCGGAGGGCCCGCTCGAGCCGGCGCTGCTCGACGTGCGCCCGGCGCTCCGCCGCGAGCGTCTCCTGGAGGTGCCGGACGAAGCGGTCGACGAGGATCAGGACGGGCAGCTGAGTCAGGCCGAGCGCCACTCCCTGGAAGAGCCAGTACCTCGGATCGGGCGCCGCGGGCGGGGACGTCGAGACGTGCGGAACGGGAGCGCGGAGCGCCAGCGATCCGGCTCCGGCGAACACGGCCAGGCTGGCCGCCACCGACGCGTATCCCGCTGAGCGGCCGACGAGGACCGCCGCCAGGAGGGGCACGACGAGGAGGAAGAGGCGGCCGGCGCCCTCGAGCCCCCTGGCGGCGAGCGTGACCCCCGCGAGGCCGAGCAGCGCGAGCAGGAACCCCCAGGCTCTGGCCCGGTGCGGGGCGTTCCTGGCGAGAGCGACCGCGCCGACCGCGGCGAAGAGGCCGAGCCCGAGGAGGCGCATCTCGAGCGGCGCCGCTTCCGGGACGAGGAGGAAGAGGACGAGGAGCCCCACCGCGCCGAGGCCGACGGTCGCGCGGAGGACCAGATCGAGAGCGCGGATGCGCCAGCGAAGGATCTCCGGGTCCCGCTCCGCGGGCGTCGCCCTCGATTCGCTCCAGGGCGCATCGCTCTCCGTGGAACCGTCCGCCGGGGAGGCCTGAGGACGCACTGCGAACGAGGAGTCGGCTTCGACGCTCACGGAACCCCGCGCGACGCCGCCGGTTCGCCGCGGGGACCGCGGGACGCCGCCACCGGAGATGATAGCGGCGACGCGGCCGGGAAGGGGCGTCGCGAGAGGGCGTGGAGGACCGGCGCAGGCGTCCCGGGCCAC
>JBDIBE010000157.1:0-7330 GCA_039812785.1 Thermoanaerobaculia bacterium
CCCCGTGCAGCCGTGGGAAAGGGCGTCGCAGCCGGTGGCGAGGGCGATCTCGACCTGCTTCTTCGCGATGATCGGGCGCGCCGTGGAGGTGCCGAGGAGGTACTCGTGCTCGTAGACGGCGCCGGCCCGGAGGACGGGCCAGAGGAACTCGGCCGCGAACTCCTCCCGCGCGTCGATGAGGTGGAAGTCGCACGCGCCGGTGGCGAGCGCCTTCTCCTTCAAACCCGTGGTCTCCTCCGCCTGGCCGACGTCGACGGCGACCGCGACGACCTCGCAGCCGTAGTTCTCCTTGAGCCAGGGGATGATGATCGACGTGTCGAGGCCCCCGGAGTAGGCGAGGGCGGCCTTCTTGATCTTCGTCGCGCTCATGCGGCACCTTCCTTCAGGATCTCTTCGAGTGCGGTCAGGAAGGCCGAGAGGGCGGCCTTCGGAACGACGTACGGCGGGAGGAGGCGGATCACGGTCTTGCGGGCCGTGCCGACGACGAAGCCCTTTTCGAGGAGCTTCTTCTGGACGGGGCCGGCCTCGCGGTCGAGCTCGATCCCGCGGATGAGGCCGGCGCCGCGGACCTCGAGGACGGCCGGGCAGCGCTTCGCGAGCCGAGCCAGCTCCTTCCCGAACCAGGCGCCCGTCTCCTCCACCTTCGCGACGAGCCCCCCCTCGACGAGCTCGTCGAGGACGGCGAGGCCGAGCCGGCAGGCGACGGGGTTGCCGCCGAAGGTCGTGCCGTGGTGCCCCGGCTTCACGAGCGAGGCGATTCGCTCGTTCAGGAGGACGGCGCCGAGGGGCAGCCCCCCGCCGAGGGGCTTGGCGAGCGTGACGACGTCGGGGACGACGCCCGCCCACTGGAACGCGAAGAGCTTCCCCGTCCGGCCGAGGCCGCACTGGATCTCGTCGAAGACGAGGACGGCGCCCGTCGCGTCGCAGAGCTCCCGCGCGGCCCGGAGGAACTCCGGCGAGAGCGGGACGATCCCCCCCTCGCCCTGGATCGGCTCGAGGAAGACGGCCGAGGTCGTCCCGTCGACGGCGGCGCGGAGCGCCGGAACGTCGTTCGCAGGGATGAACGTCACGCCGGGGAGAAGCGGCTCGAACGGCTCGCGGTAGGGCGGGTTGCCCGTGAGCGAGACCGCGCCGACCGTCCGGCCGTGGAAGGAGTTGTCGAGGGCGACGAGCTTCGAACGGCCCGGGTTTGCGAGGCGCGCGAACTTGATCGCCGCCTCGTTCGCCTCCGTCCCGCTGTTGCAGAAGAAGGCGCGCGAGAGGCCCGAGAGCGTCACGAGCCGCTCGGCGAGCTCGCCCTGCGCCGGCTGGTAGAAGAGGTTCGAGACGTGCAGGAGATCCGTCGCCTCGGACTTCAGCGTCTTCACGAGCTTCGGGTGGCGGTAGCCGAGCGCGTTCACCGCGATGCCGGCGAGGAGGTCCCAGTAGACCTTCCCCTCCGCGTCGACGAGCTTCGCGCCGCGGCCGTCCCTGGGGTGGAACTTCGTCCAGGAGTAGGTGCCGAGGAGGTACGAGGCCGCGCGGGCCTCGACCGCCTGGGGAGTCTCGTCAGGCCGCGACAAGGCAGGTTCCTCCCTTCCCCTCGAGGAGGGCCGCCCGGTGGAGCGACGGCCCCGCGACGAGGACCTCGGAGACGCCGGCGTCGATCGCCTCGAGCGCGGCGCGGAGCTTCGGCTTCATCCCTCCCGACACGGCGGGCGTGGCGAGGAGGGCGCGGGCGGCGCGGGCGTCGAGGCGCTCGATCACCCTGCCGTCGGCGTCGAGGACCCCCTCGACGTCGGTCAGGAAGACGAGGCGCCTGGCGCCGAGGGCCCCGGCCAGGGCCGAGGCCGCGGAGTCGGCGTTCACGTTCAGGAGCGTCCCCTCGCGGCCGAGCGCGACGGAGGCGACGAGCGGGAGGAAGCCCGCGCCGAGGACGGCGTTGAGGAGCTTCGGGTCGCAGCGGACGACCCGGCCGACGAAGCCGAGGTCGACCCCCTCGACGGCCTCGTGGAACTCGGCCCAGAGAGTGTCGCCGTCGGAGCCGGAGATCCCCGAGGCGCGGATGCCGCCGCTCCGGAGCTCGGCGACGAGCGTCTTGTTGACGAGGCCCGCGAGGATCGAGACGACGACGTCGAGCGTCTCCGCGTCCGTGACGCGCAGGCCCCCCTGCACCTTCTTCGGGATGTCGAGCGCCTTGAGCATCGCGTCGATCCGCTTGCCGCCCCCGTGGACGACGATCGAGCGCTTCCCCGAGGTCCACGCGGTCGCGATCGCCTCGAGCGCCGACTGGCGCAGGGCCCTGTTCTCGAGCAGGCTTCCGCCCAGCTTGACGACGTCGGTCAAAGGAGTCCCTCCGTCTCCGGCAGGCCGAAGACCCGGTTGAGGTTCTGGACCGCCTGAGAGGCGGCCCCCTTGAGGAGGTTGTCGATGGCCGAGACGACGACGGCGCGCCGCCCGCCCCGGAGGAGCTTCCACCCGACGTGGGCCCTCGGCGTCCCGACGACTTCCTTCAGGTCGGGGAGCCGCCCGGCCGCGTGGACCTTCACGAACGGCTTCCCCGCGTAGGCCGAGGCGAAACGCGAAGCGAGGTCGGCGTCCGCGACCGGCCCGGCGAAGGAGACGTGGATCGTGGAGAGGATCCCGCGGACGAGCGGAAGGAGGTGCGGCACGAAGGTGAAGTCGGCCTCGGCGTCGAGCCCGAGCTCCTGCCGCATCTCCGGCTCGTGGCGGTGCGCGCCGACGCCATAGGCCTTGAAGGTCCCGGCGAGCTCGCAGAACGAGTAGGCGAGCTCGGCCTTCTTCCCCGCGCCGGAGACACCGCTCGCCGAGTCGACGACGACGGGCGCGCCGGCGTCGAGAAGTCCCGCGAGCGGCTTCAGGGCGAGGAGGACCGACGTCGGGTAGCAGCCGGGGTTCGCGACGAGGCGGGCCCCGGCGAGCTCGCCGCCGCACCACTCGGTGAGGCCGTAGACGGCCTCGGCGAGGAGCGACGGCTCGGGGTGCTCGAATCCGTACCAGGCCGGGTAGAGCGAGGCGTCCCTAAGCCGGAAGGCGCCCGAGACGTCGACGACGCGGATCCCCGCGGCGAGGAGCCGCGGCGCGAGCTCGGCCGAGACCTCGTTCGGCGTCGCGAGGATCGCGGCGTCGGGCTTCGACGCGAGAAGCGCGCCTTCGGCGAACGGGACGACGTCGGGGCCGGAGGCGCCGGCCAGGTCGGGGTGGAGGTCGGTGAAGGCGGCGCCCTTCCCGCCCGGGCTCCCGTAGAGCCCCGCGAGCTCGACGCCGGGGTGGCGTGCGAGGAGGCGGACGGCTTCCGCGCCGGAGTACCCGGCGGCGCCGACGACGGAGACACGAATCACTCTCGGAGTCCTCATCTTCTTCCGGATCTCGCGTCCGGGATTCAGCCGCGGCGTCGGCGCTCCGGCGCCGCGGACGGGGTGGAGAGGCGGGCGGCGAGGGCGCGGGCCGAGGCGGGGTCGGACGCGGCGACGAAGACGGTGTCGTCTCCGGCGATCGTCCCGACCGCCTCGGGGAGGTCCGCGCCGTCGACGGCGTGCGCGACCGGGTGGGCCCCGGCCGGTGGGGTCCGGAGGACGACGAGGGAGCCCGCGACCTTCACGGAGAGGACCGAGTCGGCGAGGACCCGCTCGAGCCTCTCGAGGCGGCGCTCCGCGTCGAGGCCCGGGTCGGGGGCGCCCGGAAGGGCGTAGCCGCGGGGCGTCTTGACGAGGCCGAGCTCCCGCACGTCGCGGGAGAGGGTCGGCTGGGTCGCCTCGAAGCCGCGTTCGGCGAGGAGGCGCTGGAGCTCCTCCTGCGACCTCACGGCCTCCTCCCGGACGACCCGGACGATGGCGTCGCGGCGCCGGAGAACGGAGGCCTGCGGATGAGTATTCACTACAAAGAGAATATATTCACTACCGCGCCCCCCTGTCAAGCGCCCGCCGCCCTCCGCGGCGCGCCGGTCGGGGCTGCGCCGCAGCAAGCTCTCCCGATCCGCTTCCGAGGCGCTCCGAGCGTCGCTCCGGAAGCTCCCGAATCACGAGATCCCATCTCATCCCCGCCCCGTATCTGATGCCCTTGAATCATTGATGAGGTCCCGCGCGGTCCGAATAATCCGCGCCCGGGGGTACTCGTGACCGACCGCGCCCGCACCGAATTCCTCGACCGGCTCCGCGCCGGATTCATCCTCCTCCTCGTCCTCGCCGCCTCTTTCGCCCTGGCGGCGACTGCGTCGGCCAAGCCGCCGACGGACGAGGACTGCCTCGCCTGCCACTCGGAGACGATCCGCAAGGAGAAGAAGCCGCCGAAGAAGGCGCTGGAGGCCTCCGTTCACGGCGAGGCGGGGCTCTCCTGCGTCGACTGCCACGCGGACCTCGCAAAGGTCAAGGAGCTCCCCCACGGCGACAGGCTGAAGCCGGTCTCCTGCTCCTCCTGCCACGACGGGATGGCGGAGAAGCACCCCTTCCACCCGATGATGGCGGCCGATCCCGAGGCCGTCGCCTGCCAGGACTGCCACGGCGGGCACGACGTCGTGAGGGTCGCCGACCCGGCCTCGCCCGTCGCGGGCGGGAACGTCTCGAAGGTCTGCGCCTCCTGCCACGAGACCGAGGTGAAGCTCTACACCGAGTCGGCGCACGGCCTCGCGGCCGCGGCGAAGGTGAAGGAGGCGCCGGCCTGCCTCACCTGCCACCGGGCGCGCCTCGCCTCGGTGCCCGAGGGGGCCCCGGCTGCCGCCGCGAAGCAGGCCCAGGAGAAGATCTGCCTCCACTGCCACCTCGACAGCCCCGAGGTTCGGGCGCGCGTCGCCCCGAGCGCCGGCTTCATCGCGAAGTACGAGGAGAGCGTCCACGGCAAGGCGCTCCTCGCCGGGGACGAGAAGGCCGCGAACTGCGTCGACTGCCACGGCGCCCACACCGTCCGGAAGAAGACCCCGGGCGGGGCCGGCACGACCGGCCTCGACCTCGAGAAGATCTGCGCCCGCTGCCACACGGCGATCGACAAGGTCTTCATGAAGAGCGCCCACGGCAAGGCGCTCGCGAACGGGGTGCGCGAGGCGCCCACCTGCACGACCTGCCACGGCGAGCACGGGATCCTGAAGGCGCAGGACCCGAACTCCCCGGTCGCCGCAGGGAACGTCTCCCAGAAGGTCTGCACCCCCTGTCACGCCTCGCTCCGGCTCTCCGAGAAGTACGGCATCGAGAGCGACCGCTTCAAGACCTTCGAGGAGAGCTTCCACGGCCTCGCCGTCCGGGGCGGGCAGGTCGACGTGGCGAACTGCGCGAGCTGCCACGGCTCGCACGACATCCTCCCCTCCTCCGACCCCGCCTCGACGATCAGCCCGAAGAACCTCGCCCGCACCTGCGGCAAGTGCCACCCGGGCGCCGGCGAGCGGTTCACCCAGGGGAAGATCCACGTCGACGCGTCGTCGAAGGCGCAGGAGCCGCTCCTCTGGTGGATCGGCTTCATCTACGCGGGGCTCATCGTCGGCACGATCGGCGGCATGTTCGCCCACAACCTCCTCGACTTCGTGAAGAAGTCGAAGCGGCACATGGCGCTCCGCCGCGGAGAGATCGAGGAGGAGCCCGCCCCGAACCGGCTCTACCTCCGGATGACGCTCGCCGAGCGTCTCCAGCACGGCGCGCTCGCGATCAGCTTCATCGTCCTCGTCGTCACCGGGTTCATGCTCCGCTTCCCCGACTCCTGGTGGGTCGTCTCGCTCCGGAGCCTCTGGTCCTCCCTCTTCGAGGCGCGGAGCCTCGTCCACCGGATCGCCGCGGTCGTCATGACGCTCGCGTCCGTCTACCACCTCTACTACATCGTCGCCACGGCCCGCGGCCGCCAGCTCGTGAAGGACCTCTGGTTCCGCCTGAAGGACGTCGAGGACCTCCTCGGGATGCTCCGGTACAACCTCGGCCTGACGCCGGTGAAGCCGAAGCTCGACCGCTTCAGCTACATCGAGAAGGCCGAGTACTGGGCGCTCATCTGGGGGACGATCGTCATGGCCGGCACCGGCGGGGCCATGTGGCTCGACAACAGCTTCATGAACCTTTTCGGGAAGCTGGGGTACGACGTCGCCCGGTCGATCCACTACTACGAGGCGATCCTCGCGACGCTCGCGATCCTCGTCTGGCACTTCTACTTCGTCATCTTCAACCCCGACTCCTACCCGCTGAACACCGCCTTCTGGACGGGCAAGCTCTCCCACCGCGAGATGGAGGAGGAGCACCCGCTCGAGCTCGAGCGGATCCTCGAGGCCGAGGAGCACGAGCGTGCGAAGGCCGAGGAGGACGTCGAGAAGGCCAAGCACGGGCCGAAGGCCTGAGGCCTCCCGCCGCGACGCCCCGATCCAGGGGCCGGGTCCGCGAGGGCCCGGCCCCTTTTCGTTCGAGCCGGCTGCGCCTCCGTGCGGCATACTCGTCGGCCGGGATGGCAGCGACGTCGACGAACGAGAGCGCGGGCGGGCCGGCCGCGTGAGCCTGCCGCGCAACGCCCGGCTCGGCCCCTACGAGGTCATCGCGCCGATCGGCGCCGGAGGGATGGGCGAGGTCTACCGCGCCCGCGACACCCGGCTCGGGCGGACCGTCGCCGTCAAGGTCCTCTTCGCGCCGGGCGGGCCGGTCTCCGCCGCCCGCCAGAGGTTCCTGCGCGAGGCGCGCGCGATCTCGGCGCTCTCGCACCCGAACGTCTGCGCGCTCTACGACGTCGGGAGCCACGAGGGGACGGACTACCTCGTCATGGAGCTCCTCGAGGGGCAGACGCTCCGCGAGAGGCTCGCGCGCGGCCCCCTTCCCGCCCCCGACCTCCTCCGCATCGCGCGGGAGATCGCCTCGGCGCTCCACGCGGCCCACCGCGCGGGGATGGTCCACCGCGACCTGAAGCCCGCGAACGTGATGCTCACGCGGTCGGGAGTGAAGCTCCTCGATTTCGGGCTCGCGCGCCCGGTGCGCGGAGCGAGGACGGCCGACGGGACGCTCCTCGAGGGGCCCGACCTGACCGAGGCGGGAACGGTCGTCGGGACGGTCCAGTACATGTCTCCCGAGCAGCTCGAGGGGCGCGAGGCCGACGAGCGGAGCGACGTCTTCGCCTTCGGCGCCGTCCTCTACGAGATGGCCACGGGGAGAAAGGCGTTCGAGGGGACGAGCGCGCCGACGATCATGTCGGCGATCCTCTCGGGCCGCACGCCGCGCTTCCCCGCGGGAGAGTCCGCCCTCCCGCCGCTCCTCGAGGAGATCGTGACGGCCTGCCTCGCGCGCGACCCCGAGGAGCGCTGGCAGTCGCTCGCCGACGTCGGCCGGCTCCTCCAGCGGCTCGGGCGCCCGGGCGCGGGCCCGGCCGCGGCCTCCGCGCC
>JBDIBE010000158.1:0-7308 GCA_039812785.1 Thermoanaerobaculia bacterium
AGCCGTTCCTCCGGGCCGGGCTCCGCGCGGGGCACGCCGCGCAGGCTCTCCTCGGGGCCGGGCCGATGACGGCCGTCACGCGGGCCGCACGCGCCCTCCTCCGGCAGCCGTTTCCCCAGTGGAGCGCCGAGATGCCGCGCGCGGCGAAGGCGGCCCGGCCCGCGAGCCGGAGGGAGGGCGCGGCCGCGGTCTACTTCCCGGCCTGCATCTCGCGGACGATGGGGGCGCTCCCGGGCGAGCGCTCGGAGACCTCGCTCGCGGAGGCGTTCGTCGCCGTCGCGGCGCGCGCGGGCGCGCCCGTCTGGGTCCCCGACGACGTCGAGGGGACCTGCTGCGGGGTCCCCTTCTCGTCGAAGGGGTACGCCGAGGCGCACGCCTTCGCCGCGGGCCGCGCGATCGAGCGGTTCTGGGCCTGGTCGGACGGCGGACGGCTCCCGGTCGTCGTCGACACGAGCCCGTGCACGCACGGCCTGAGGACCTGTCGACCGGTCCTTTCGCCGGAGGACCGGGAGCGGTTCGACCGGCTCACGATCCTCGACGGTGTCGAGTTCGCGCACGACACGCTCCTCCCGAGGCTCGCGGCGCGCCGGAGGGCGGGGCCGGCCGCGCTTCACCCGGTCTGCTCGCTGACGAAGATGGGCCTCGGCGCGAAGCTCGAGGGGATCGCGCGCTTCTGCAGCGACGACGTCACGGTCCCCCTCTCGGCGGGGTGCTGCGCCTTCGCCGGGGACCGCGGCTTCCTCCATCCCGAGCTGACCGCCTCGGCGACGCGGCAGGAGGCTTCGGAGGTGAAGGCGAAGGGGTGCGTCGAGCACGTCTCGAGCAGCCGCACGTGCGAGATCGGGATGACGCGCGCGACCGGCGAGGTCTACCGGTCGTACCTCTTCCTCCTCGAGGAGGTCACGCGGCCCTGAAGCGCGTCAGGCCGGCTCCGCGGCGCCGGCTCGCCTCGACCGCGCGAGGATCCGCAGCGCGAGGACGACGAGGACGGCGAGCGCGGCGTCGAGGAGGACGCCGCGGGCGAGGGGCGGGAGCGCGAGGCCGAGGGAGGGGAAAGGCAGGAAGCCGGTGGACGCGACGGCTGCGGCGACCCGCTCTCCGCGGAGGGCCGCGGCCGTCCCCGCGCGGCCCGCCGGGCGCAGGACGTAGAGGAGGAGCGGGACCGCGAGGACGAAGTAGTGGAGCCACGCGAGGCGGGCCGTGAGGAGGAGGAGGGCGCCCCCGAGCCCGGCGAGGGCGACGAGCTCCTCCCTGGCCGGCCCGGGGCCCTCGCCGGCGGGCGCGCGGGCGGGCCTCGTCGCGGCCTCGAAGGCGACGAGGCCCGCGAGGGCGACGGCGATGAGGAGGCCGGCCGCGTCGAGGCCTGTCAGCTCCCGGACGACGATCGGGAGGGCGTAGTTCCCCATCGCGACGTCGTACGGGGGCCGGACGAGCTCCGGGAGGATCCGGGCCCACTCGCGCCAGCACGATCCACGCCCGAAGAAGAGCGCGGAGGAGGCGAAGGCGGCGGCCGCGCCCGCGGCCGCCCCGGCGGCGGCCGCGAGCAGGGGCTGGAAGCGCCGGCGGAGGAGGAGCGCGACGAGGACGGGCAGGGCGACCGGGAGGAGGTTCGGCTTGAACGCGACGCCCGCGGCGAGGAGGGCGCCCGCGGCGGCGGCGCCGAGGCGGGGCATCCGGGCGGACATCGCCGCGGGAAGGGCTGCGACGAGCGCGAGCTGGAGCGCCTGGACGTTCGCGACGCGCTCGCCCGAGAGCCAGGGGTCGAAGAGCCCGACGAGGACCGAGAGCGCCACGAGCGACGGGGCGGGCTCGCACCCGAGCTGCCGGCAGAGCCAGAGGACGGAGGCGGCGTAGAGGCACAGGCTCGCAAGGGAGAAGAAGACGTAGTCGGCCTCGTAGTCGCCCACGGACAGGGTCCCGAGGACCGCGAAGAAGAACGGCGTTCCCGCCGTGGGCAGCGTCCCGCGATTCGCGGCGAGGACGGGCGCCGCGGCGCCCCTCTCCCTCGGGGGGGCGTCGGCGGCGAAGGCGTGGCGGGCGGCCCACCGTCCCATCCGGTCTCGCCCGGCGGCGGACCAGGGGTCTTCGACGCGGGCCTCGGCCACCGCGCGCGACGCCGCCCATGCGGCGTAGTAGTCGATGCCCGGCGACCTGTCGATCCGACGCCACGCCTGCGCGACGACGATGGCCGCGAGCACTGCGGCGCCGGCGAGCGCCAGGCGAGATCCCGACACGGGTGGAGGTTACCGCCTCGAGGCCGCCCCGCACGCCCCGCTCAGACCCGGACGATCGTCTCCTCGTAGAAGCCGTCGAGCTGCTTCCGGTACTTCTGCTCGACGGCCTTCCTCTTCAGCTTCAGCGACGGCGTCAGGTCGCCCGACTCGAGCGTCAGGTCGGCCGGGAGGATCGTCCACTTCTTCACCTGCTCCCAGCTCGAGATCCCGTCGTTCACCTCGTCGATGTAGGGGGCGACGAGGGCGCGGACCTCGGGCGCGGCGGCGAGCTCGGCGTAGCTCCTCCCGCCGAGGCCGTGGGCCTCGGCCCACTTCCGGATCGCCTCGGGGTCGAGCGCGACGAGCATCGAGACGAAGTTCCGGTTGTCGCCGTGGGCGAGGGCGTAGCTGACGTAGGGGCAGACGACGGCGAGCTTCCGCTCGAGCATCTGCGGCGCGACGTACTTGCCGGCCGAGGTCTTGATGAGGTCCTTCTTGCGGTCCGTGATCTTCACGAAGCCGTCCTCGACGTGGCCGATGTCGCCGCTGTGGAGCCATCCCTCGGCGTCGAGCGCCTCGGCCGTCTGCTCGGGGAGGTTGTGGTAGCCGCGCATGACCCCGCGCCCCTTGATGAGGATCTCGCCGTCCTCGGCGATCCTCACCTGCGTCCCCGGGAGCGGGTGGCCGACCGTCCCGAACCGGAGCTTCTCGAACGTGTTCACGCAGGTGGCGGCGCTCGTCTCCGTCAGGCCGTAGCCCTCCGCGATGACGATCCCGGCGGCGTGGAAGAACTCGCCGAGCGCCTTGTTGAGCGGGGCGCTCCCCGAGATGAAGAAGCGGAGGCGGCCCCCGAAGAGCGCCTCGAGCTTCGAGAAGACGAGCTTGTGGGCCACCCGGTGCTTCAGGGCGAGGAGGCCCGTCGGCTCCTTGCCGGCGAGGCGGAGCCTCGAGACCTCGCGGCCGACGTCGAAGGCCCAGGAGAAGATCGCCCACTTGGCGCCCCCGGCCTCCTTCGCCCCCGTGACGACCTTGTTGTAGATCTTCTCGAAGATCCGCGGGACGGCGGCGACGAACGTCGGCCGCACCTTCCCGAGGTTCTCGACGATCTTCTCGACGCGCCCGTCGACGGCCGTCGCGAAGCCGATCCGGAGCTGCGCCGCCTCGAGGACCTTTCCGAAGGAGTGCGCGAGCGGGAGCCAGAGGTACTGCCGGTCGTCCTCCTGGAGGAGCTTCAGCGCGTCGATCCCCTCGGCCTCGTAGAGCCAGCAGTCGTGCGTCAGCTCGACCCCCTTCGGGAGGCCCGTCGTCCCCGAGGTGTAGATGAGCGTCGCGAGCGCGTCCGTCCGGACGGCGTCGACGATCGCCTCGAAGCGGCCGGGGTTCGCGGCGTCCCACGCGCGCCCCTTCTCCATCAGGGCGTCCTTCGTCAGGACGAAGCCGTCCTCGGTCCCCTCGCCGTCGAAGACGACGACCGCGACGAGGGCGGGCGCGTCGGAGCGCTGGGCGGCGATCCGGTCGGCCTGCTCGCGGTTCTCGGCGAAGAGGACCCGCGCGGCGGAGTCCTTCAGGATGAAGAGGCAGTCCGGCGTCGTGCTCGACGGGTAGATCGTCGTCGTCGCCCCGCCGGCCGAGAGGATCGCGAGGTCGGCGAGGATCCAGTCGAGGCGCGTCGAGGAGAGGATCGCGCCGCGCTCCTCGTCCTTCAGCCCGAGGGCCCTCAGGCCGCAGGCGAGGGCCTTGACCCTCTCGCCGACCTGCCGCCAGGTCAGCGGCGTGAAGCCGTCGCCGTCGGGGTAGAGGTAGGCCTCCCGGTCGGGCGTCCGGGCGACGCGCTGAAGGAACATCTGCGGGACGGATCGGTACGTCTCGGTCACGGCTCCACTCCTCTCCGGTCCGGGGGCGCGCATTTTCTATCACGCCCCGGCGCTCCGTGCTTCGGATGCGCAAACGCGCCGCTTCGCCCGCGAATTCCCGGGGCGGGGGCCCCGGCCGGCGGCGGGCCGTAGACTCCCGGCGCCATGCGCCTCCTCGTCCGTTACTTCTTCCGCGGGCTCCTCGTCTTCGTCCCGGTCGTCCTGACGATCGCCATCGTCGTCTTCGTCTTCCGGACGATCGACTCGATCATGGGCCTGCCGATCCCCGGAGCGGGCTTCCTCGCGACGATCGGGATCATCGTCGTCGTCGGCGCCCTCGCCTCGAACTTCGTGACGCGCCGGCTGTTCGAGCTCGTGGAGGGGGTCTTCCGGAGGCTCCCGTTCGTGAAGATCCTCTACTCGGCCATCCGCGACGTCACCGACGCCTTCGTCGGCGAGCGGAAGGGCTTCGAGCGCCCCGTCACGGTCCTCGTGAACGAGGCGGCGGGGATCCGCGTCGTCGGCTTCCTGACGCGCGAGAGCCTCGTCGAGATCGGCCTCCCCGACCACGCCTCGGTCTACATGCCGCAGTCCTACAACTTCGCGGGGCAGATGCTCGTCGTGCCGCGCCGCCTCGTCTTCCCGCTCGAGACGAAGGGGGCCGACGCGATGGCCTTCATCGTCTCGGGGGGGGCGGCGGAGCCGCGTCCGGCCGGGGCGCCGGGGAACTGACCGGGCGCCGCGAGGCGCCCTGAAAAGACGGAACGGCCGCCCGGGTCGGGCGGCCGTTCGCGGGAGGTCCTGCCTTCCTGGAGCGCTACTTGTCGGTGATCGTGAACTTGACGGTCGCGGCGAGGTCCTTTCCGAGGTAGAGCTCGACGCGGTAGTTGCCGGACGCCCACTGCGGGTTCGGCTTCGAGTAGGAGTAGGGGATCCAGGTCGCTCCGCCGGGGAACTTCGTCGTCGTCTCGGCGAACTTCGTGTTCGGGTCGACGCCCTTGCACTTCTCCGCGATCCAGACCGCCTTGACGGGCGTGTCCTTCGGCGCGTCCGCGACCATCGCGAAGATGTAGATCTTCGGCTGCGTCGGCGGGAAGGAGCTGCGCTCCGCCATCGTCTCGCGGCTGTCGGAGGCGATCGCCGTGTCGATGCGGCCGGCCTCCTGCGCGACGAGGGCCGGCGCCAGCGCGAGGGACGCGAGGACGACGAGGAGGATCCGGTTCAGAGTTCTCACTTCGGTCTCCTTTCGAGGCGTGTCGATACCTTCAAGGCCGTGGCGGTAACCGGCTCTCACTCTCCCCCCAGCGCCCTGCTCCCCGCAGGTCCCTCCGGCGTCCCGCCGACTCCGGGCCCCTCGAGGAGCCCTTCGTCGACCACGGTCCAAGGGCGAATTTGGAACCCGATCCGGCGCGATGTCAACGGGATACAGACCCTCCCGACGACGGGCCGGAATGATCCGTTCGCATCATTGTGCCCCGCCGGGCCCTTCGCCTAGCCTCTCGCACGGCGCCGGGCCGGACCTTCCGGCCGCGCCCGCAGGGGGCACAGGAGAAGGCACCCCCGCACCAAGGAGGCCGTCATGGCGATGATGATCACGGAGAACTGCATCAGCTGCGGGACCTGCGAGCCCGAGTGCCCGAACCAGGCGATCAGCCCGGGCGACATGACCTACGTCATCGACGCGGCGAAGTGCACCGAGTGCCAGGGGCACTACGACTCGCCGAAGTGCGTCGAGGTCTGCCCGACGGAAGGCTCGATCGTCCCGGCGACCGCCTGAGGCAGCCCCAGGCCGCGACCGCGTCGAGGGCCGGGCGCCCGGAGGCCTGAAGCCTCCGCGCCCGGCTTTTCCGCGTCTTCGGGGCGCGCGTCCGCTATCGTGCGCGCATGCCGACCGTTCTCCGCCGCTTCTCCCCGGCCGAGCTGCTGCTCCCTCCGTCCGCGGCGTGGGAGGCGCTCCGGTTCTTCTTCCCGGCGGACGTCGTCGGGATCTATCCCGAGGACCTCTCGCTCGACGACCGGCTCTTCGCGCAGGCGCTCCTCGTCGCGGCGCTCGACGAGACGCGATCCCTCGGCGCCGTTCCCGCGCCGGAGGAGACCTCTCTCGTCGCGGCAGGCTGGGTCCGCCTCCGGCCCGTCGTCGTGCAGGTCGTCGCGGGCGCCCGGGCGGGGTGGTTCTCCCTCCCCGTCCCGGAGGGAGCGGACCCCGTCCGGATCGACGAGGCCGCGCGCGTGTCGGTGTCGATCCGGCACCGCGCCGCCTGGATCGCGCACGTCCGCGGCGGGCCCCTCCTCTGACCCCTCGACGAAGTCGTTCAGGCGGGCGCACGACAACGTCGCGTAGATAACGCGACGCCGTCTCGAAGCCGCTCGAAATGCGGATTTCCTGCGACTGCCGCGCCGCAGCGGGAATGGCAGGCGGGTTGAATGCCGTTCCCGTACCGGGGGGGCGTCACGCCCCGACCAGGAGGATTCACAGAGATGAAGAAGACCACCGCCGTCGTCCTCGTCGCCGTCCTCGCCGTCGTCCTCGCCGGGACGGGCCTCGCCACGATGGACATGCAGAAGGACATGAACGCCAAGTACCCCACGGCGAAGGCGAAGTGCGCGACCTGCCACGTCAAGCCGATGGCGAAGAAGGGCGACGCCGAGCTGAACCCGTTCGGCAAGGACATGATGAAGTTCGTCGTCGACCCGAAGGCCGAGAAGAAGACCTTCGACTGGGCCAAGCTCGAGCCGCTCGACAGCGACGCCGACGGCCAGAAGAACGTCGACGAGTTCAAGGCCGGCACGAACCCCGGCGCCAAGTAACGCCTCCCGCGCTCCGCGCGACGCAGGGCCGGGTCCGAAGGGGCCCGGCCCTTCCCGTGTCTCGGGGGCTCAGCCGCGGTCGAGCCGGGCGAGCTGGCGGTCGTGGAGGCGCCAGAGGAGCGCCTGGGCGAGGAGGGCGCCGCAGAGGGCGAGGAACATGTCCCACTGCGTGTCCCACGGGTCGCCCTGCGTGCCGAGGAACGCGGTCGCCGCCTCGCCCGTCGCGAGCGCGGCGGCCCACTCGATCAGCTCGTAGAGGGCGCTGAAGGCGAGGCAGACGGACGTCACGAAGAGCCGGAGCCACCCTCCGCGGCCGAGGGGCGACCTCCGGAGGAGGACCTCCCGCGCGAGGATCGCGGGGACGAACCCCTGCATCAGGTGCCCGAGCCGGTCGTAGTGGTTGCGCGCGAGTCCGAACGCCGACTTCGCCCACC
>JBDIBE010000159.1:0-7301 GCA_039812785.1 Thermoanaerobaculia bacterium
GGCGCCGGCGGCCTTCCGGGCGGCCTCCGCGAGGAACGAGAGGACGGGCGCGGCGACCTCGGAGGCGTTGCGGAGCCCTTCCGGCGCGCGGTGGTAGGTGCGGCGGACGCCGATGTCGTTCTTGCAGTCCCAGAAGAGGTCGCGCCCCGGCTCGAGGCCGAGCTCGGCGCCGCGGCGGCGGAGCCGCTTCGCCCCCTCGCCGACCCACGTCGCGCCGCGGTGGCGCGCGACGGCGGACGGCACGAGGACGTGGACGTATTCCCCCTCCGGCGTCGGCTGGGCGACCTCGAGCGTGGAGAGGCCGGAGCGGGAGCCGCGCGGGCCGAGGACCGCCTCGGCGACGGTGGAGTTCGTGGTGCCGAGGTCGATGCCGAGGACGCGCAGCGTCCGTGCGAGAGGCCCGGACGGGACGACGAGGGAGAGGCCGGCGGGGACGTCCGGCATGGCGGCGGGACCCTTCGCCATTGTTTCCTCCGCGCAGAACTTAGGGAACGGAGGGAGACAGATGGTGTCCGGGGAGCGGGCGGCCCCGGCGACGGGGGCGCGGCAGGACGAGGACCTCTGGCGTCCGGATGCCGCGATGCACTAGAGTTTCCCGCCGGTCCGTTCCCGGGAAGGAGGAGAGCATGTCCGACCGCAGCAGGTTCCTGCTCGACGAGAGCCGCATCCCGAAGGCCTGGTACAACGTGAACGCGGACCTGCCGACGCCGCCGACGCCCGTCCTCCACCCCGGGACGATGGAGCCGGTGACGCCCGACTTCCTCTCCGTCCTCTTCCCGATGAACATCGTGATGCAGGAGGTGTCGCCCGAGCGGTGGATCGAGATCCCCGAGCCGGTGCGCGACATCTACAGGCTCTGGCGCCCGACGCCGCTCATCCGAGCCGTGCGGCTCGAGAAGGCGCTCGGCACGCCGGCGCACATCTACTTCAAGAACGAGAGCGTCAGCCCCGTCGGCTCGCACAAGACGAACACCGCCGTCGCGCAGGCCTTCTACAACAAGGAGGCCGGGACGAAGGCGCTGACGACGGAGACGGGCGCGGGGCAGTGGGGGACGGCCCTCGCGATGGCCTGCAACTTCTTCGACCTCGACCTCGAGGTCTTCATGGTGCGCGTCTCGTACCACCAGAAGCCGTACCGCCGGATCGTCATGGAGAACTACGGCGCCCACGTGTTCGCGAGCCCGACGGAGCGGACCCACTTCGGCAAGAGGATGCTCGAGGACGACCCGGACTGCCCGGGCTCGCTCGGAATCGCGATCTCGGAGGCGGTGGAGACGGCCGCGACGAGCAGCGGGGCGAAGAAGTACAGCCTCGGCTCGGTGCTCGGGCACGTCATGCTCCACCAGACGGTCATCGGCCTCGAGGCGCTCGAGCAGATGGAGATGGCGGGCGAGTACCCCGACGTCGTCATCGGGTGCGCGGGCGGCGGCTCGAACTTCGCCGGGTTCGTCTTCCCGTTCGTCCACCGGAACCTCACCGAGGGGAAGAAGACGCGCGTCCTCGCCGTCGAGCCTGCCTCCTGCCCGACGCTCACGAAGGGGAAGTACACGTTCGACTACGGCGACACGGCCGCGATGGCGCCGATCGTGAAGATGTACACGCTCGGGCACACCTTCATGCCGCCCGGCATCCACGCCGGGGGCCTGCGCTACCACGGCATGTCGCCGCTCGTGAGCGCCCTCGTCGACAGCGGCCACATCGAGGCGCGGACGGCGCGGCAGCTCGAGACCTTCGAGGCGGCGGTGCTCTTCTCGCGCTCCGAGGGGATCATTCCCGCGCCCGAGTCGGCGCACGCGATCCGCGCCGCGATCGACGAGGCGCTGAAGTGCCGGGAGACGGGCGAGAAGAAGGTCATCGCCTTCAACCTCTCGGGGCACGGTCACTTCGACATGACCGCCTACCAGAGCTACCACCACGGCCTCCTCGAGGACTTCGAGTACCCCGACCACGCCGTGGAAGAGGCGATGACGCACCTGCCGAAGGTGCCCTGAGCGCCCGGGCCGAACCGAAGCCATGAACCGCCTCCTTCCCGCGCTCCTCGCGGCGGCGCTCCTCGCGCCGTGCGCCGCCGCCGCCCTTCCTGCCCCGGAGCGGAGCCTCGCTCCCGCCGACCTCGAGGGGGACTGGCTCTCGGCGAAGTTCCTCGACGCCGTCCGCGCCACGCGCGCGCCCGTCGGCGCCCCGGACCCGTACGGCTTCACGGTGAGGAAGCACGGGAACGGCTGGCGCATCGCGATGACGAGCTTCCACGAGGGCTACTGGCGGACGCTCTCGGCCGTCGAGGCGAGGCCGGGAGGCGGCTGGGCGCTCGTCGTCGGGCCGATGGAGAGCGAGCCGAAGGGGCCGAAGGAGCTGACCCGCGTCCCGGTGGAGGTGACGTGGGGCGCGGCCGGGCCCGAGACGGTGGCCGGGGCGCTCTGGGACGCGGAGGCCGGGCAGATCGCCTTCCGCCGCCTCCCGGCGCCGCGCGCGCGATACCTCAACCGGATCGTCCTCGCAGGGACGTACCGCGACGAGGAGGGGCGGCGCTTCGTCTTCGACGAGTCGGGCGAGGCGACGTGGCCGGGCGAGGGCTTCCGCTACGAGCTGAACCTCGACCCCTCCGAGGCGGGCTGCGACTACATCACCCGGCCCGACAGGACCCAGCCGAACGAGACGCGCCGCTACGCCTTCGCCTGTAAGGACGGCGCGCTCCGCCTCTCCCACGTCGTCTACGACCGCGACTTCCCGATCTCCGCCGCGAGCCGGCCCTTCGCGGTGCTGCGGCCCGAGGCGCCGAACGCGCCCGCGCCCGCCCCGAAGGGGCCGGCCCCGCGCGGCGTGGCGCTCGCGCCGCTGCCTCTCGAGCCGCTCCACGAGGGGGAGTTCGACGAGCTCGTCGGCGGAGGCGCGCGGGTCGAGGTCCACTTCCGCGAGAAGGGCGCGAAGAAGATGCCCGAGGTGCTCACCGCGCCGCCGGCCGTCGTCCGGCGCCTCGACAGGGTCGGCGAGTGCCGGATCGACGGCGGGAACTGGACGCCGAAGACCGTCTGGCTGAGCCGCGACGAAAAGCTCCTCGCGCTCGAGTCGTTCAGCGGGTCGAGCTCGGAGCTGGAGCTCTTCGACACGGCGAGCTGCCGGAAGGCGGGCGCGGTCGACACCTCTCTCGGGACGGTCGAGGTCGCGGGCGAGAGGATCGCCTTCTCGGGCGGCTGCGAGTGGAGCGACGAGACGCACGGCAGCTGCCTGCCGGCGGGGGTCTTCGTCCTCGACGACGCGGGAGCCCCGCAGAGGCTCGTCGCCGAGTCGCGCGAGCGGACGAAGAGGCGCTTCGGCGTCGCCTTCGACGCGCCGAGCGAGATCGAGTTCCCCGGCGGAGGCCGCCCCCGCGAGCGCGCGGGGAAGACGCCCCTCGCCGACGCCCCCCGCATCCTGATGCCCCTGCCGTAGCCTCCCTGGGCTGGGGTCAGGCGTGCAATCGTGTATTGTTGAAAACAATACACGATTGCACGCCTGACCCCGGAAGCCGCTGACCCCGGAAGCGGCGCCGGGCCGGACCGGTAGACTCCGCCGATGGCCGCGGGAAAGGCGCACGTCGCCGAAATACACCATTCGAGACCTGACCCCGGAGCGGGGGGCGTCGTCGCGGTGGTGGCGGAGAAGCCGAGCGTGGCGCGGGACGTGGCGGCCGTCCTCGGGGCGACGAAGCGGGGCGACGGCTGCCTCGTCGGCGGCGGGTACGTCGTGACGTGGGCGGTGGGGCACCTCGTGGCGCTCGCCGAGCCGGGGCAGATGAACCCCGAGTGGCAGACGTGGCGGCGCGACCGGCTGCCGATCCTCCCCGAGGCGTGGCCGCTCGTCGTCCTCGACCGGGCGAAGGAGCAGTTCGCCGCGGTGAAGCGGGTGCTCGCCGACCCCGACGTGACCGAGGTCGTCTGCGCGACGGACGCCGGGCGCGAAGGAGAGCTGATCTTCCGCCAGCTGTACGAGGCGGCGAAGTGCCGCAAGCCCGTGAAGAGGCTCTGGATCTCGTCGCTCACGCCGGAGGCGATCCGGGAGGGGTTCGCGCGGCTGAGGCCGGCGAAGGAGTACGACCGCCTCGCCGACGCGGCGCGCGGGAGGAGCCGCGCCGACTGGCTCGTCGGGATGAACTTCTCGCGCGCCTTCACGCTCGCGCACGGCGAGGCGCTCTCGGTGGGGCGGGTCCAGACGCCGACGCTCGCGATGCTCGTCGAGCGCGAGCTCGCCATCCGCGCCTTCGTCCCGGAGGAGTACCTCGAGGTCGTCGCGACGTTCGAGGGCGAGACGGGGCGCTACCGCGGGACCTGGTTCGACCCGGCGGTGAAGGAGGAGGGAGGGCGCCGCCTGCCGAGGGACGGGGCGAAGGCGAACGAGGTCGTCGCGCGCGTGAAGATGGGCCGGGCCGCCGTCGCGTCGGTCGAGTCGAAGACGCGGCGCGTCCCGCCGCCGCTCCTCTTCGACCTGACGGAGCTCCAGCGCCACGCGAACCGGCTCCTCGGCTGGAGCGCGAAGAAGACGCTCGAGGTCGCCCAGCGGCTCTACGAGGAGAGGAAGGCGATCACCTACCCGCGGACGGACAGCCGCCATCTCTCGAAGGACGTGGCCGCCACGCTCCCGCGCCTCGCCGCGGCGCTCGAGCCCTCCTGGGGCCGCCTCTTCGCGAAGGGGACGGGCGAGCGGCCGCTCGGAGCGCGCTTCGTCGACGACGCGAAGGTGAGCGACCATCACGCGATCGTCCCGACGCCGAACGTCCCGCGAGGGCTCGAGGGGGACGAGAGGGCCCTCTACGAGATCGTCGTCCGCCGCCTCCTCGCCGCGTGGCACGACGACCACGCCGCCGCGACGACGACGGTCGTGACGGAGGTCGCGGGCGGGGCGGGCGCGCCGCGCAGCGCCGACCGATTCCGCTCCGCGGGGACGATGGTCGTCGCGGAGGGGTGGAAGGCGGCGGAGCCCGACGCGCCGCGGCGGAAGAGAGACGACGACGACGAGGAGGGCGACCTTCCGCCCGGCCTCGCGAAGGGGCAGGCGAAGGAGGTCGTCGACGTCGCGGCGGTCGAGAAGAAGACGCGCCCGCCGAAGCGCTTCACCGACGCGACGCTCCTGACGGCGATGGAGACGGCGGGGCGGACGCTCGACGAGAAGGAGCTCGCCGAGGCGATGAAGGAGAACGGCCTCGGGACGCCCGCGACGCGCGCGGAGATCCTCGAGACGCTGATTACGCGCGGCTACGCCGAGCGCGACGGCAAGGTCTTCTCGGCGACGGAGAAGGGGATCCGCCTGATCGGCCTCGTCCCCGACTCGGTCAAGAGCCCGGCCCTGACGGGGAAGTGGGAGGCCGAGCTCGCCCGGATGCAGAAGGGCGAGGCCGCCCTCATGGCCTTCATGAAGGGGATCGAAGCCTACGTGAAGGAGGTCGTCGGCGAAGCGTTCCGCCCCGCCCCGAAGCCGGCCCCCCCGGATGCGGGGTCAGGCGTGCAATCGTGTATTTCGACAGAAATACACGATTGCACGCCTGACCCCACGCCCCGGCCCCGGGATCTCGAGGGGCTCCTGAAGCGGGTGTTCGGGCACGAGGGGTTCCGGCCGTACCAGGAGGCGGTCTGCCGGGCCGTCGTCGCGGGGCAGGACGCGCTCCTCGTGATGCCGACGGGGGCGGGGAAGTCGCTCTGCTACCAGCTGCCGGGCCTCGCGCGGGGCGGGACGACGCTCGTCGTCTCGCCGCTCATCGCGCTCATGGAGGACCAGGTCGCGAAGATGAAGGCGCTCGGGCTCGCCGCGGAGCGGATCCACTCGGGGCGCGACCGGGCCGCCTCGCGGCAGGTCTGCCTCGACTACCTCGCCGGGAAGCTCGACTTCCTCTTCATCGCCCCGGAGCGGCTCTCGGTGCCGGGCTTCCCCGAGATGCTCGCGAAGCGGACGCCCGCCCTCGTCGCCGTCGACGAGGCGCACTGCATCTCGCACTGGGGGCACGACTTCAGGCCCGACTACCGGCTCCTCGGGGCGCGCCTGCCGATGCTGCGTCCCGCGCCGGTGATCGCGCTGACGGCCACGGCGACGCCGCGCGTGCAGGACGACGTGACCGCGCAGCTCGGCCTCGCGGCCCCGGGCCGGTTCATCCACGGCTTCCGGCGCAAGAACCTCGCCGTCGAGGTGACGGAGGCGCTCCCGAGCCGGCGCGCCGAGATCGTGAAGGAGGTCCTCGCCGACGCGGCGCGGCGCCCGGCCATCGTCTACACGCCGACGCGGAAGGAGGCGACGGGCCTCGCGGAGAAGCTCGGCAAGGGGCTCCACGCCGTCGCCTACCACGCCGGGATGACGGCGCGCGAGCGGGACGACGTGCAGGCCCGCTTCCTCGCGGGGCGCGCGGAGGTGATCGTCGCGACGATCGCCTTCGGCATGGGGATCGACAAGGCGAACGTGAGGACCGTCATCCACACCGGGCTCCCCGGGAGCGTCGAGGGGTACTACCAGGAGATCGGCCGCGCGGGGCGCGACGGGCTGCCGTCGCGGGCGATCCTCCTCCACTCGTACGGCGACCTCAGGACGCACGAGTTCTTCCTCGACCGCGACTACCCCGAGACGCCCGTCCTGGGCGACGTCTTCCGCGCGCTGAAGGAGGAGCCCGTCCCGACGGAGGGCCTGGCGCAGCTCGTGACGCTCGAGGCGGACGTCTTCCAGAAGGCGCTCGAGAAGCTCTGGATCTTCGGAGGCGCGGTCGTCACGCCCGAGGGAGACGTCACGCGCGGGAAGGACGGCTGGCAGCGGGCCTACGAGGAGCAGCGGGCGCACCGGAGGACGCAGCTCGACCTGATGCGCCGCTTCGCGGAGGGGCCGATCTGCCGGATGCTCCAGCTCGTCCGCCACTTCGGCGACGAGGAGGACGACGGAGCGCCGTGCGGCCTCTGCGACGTCTGCGCCCCGAACGACGGCGTCGCGACCGAGACCCGGAAGACGAGCCCGATGGAGGACGCCGCGCTCCGACGCGCCCTCGAGCTCCTCAGGCAGCGCGACGGGCAGACGACGGGGCAGCTCCACGCGGAGGTCGTGAGGCAGTTCCCCGCGGTCGAGCGGCGCGCGTTCGAGGAGCTCCTCGGAGGGCTCGTCCGGGCCGGGCTCGCGCGCCTGGAGGACGACGAGTTCGAGAAGGAGGGGCGCGTCATCCGCTTCCGCCGCGCCTTCCTCACGGGCGAGGGGAGCCGGCCGGGCGCGGCGATCGACGCGCTCGCCGCCGTGCCGCCGTCGAGCGCCGCGAGGATCGGGCGCGGAAAGGCCGCCGCTGCGGCACGGCGGGCGCCGAT
>JBDIBE010000160.1:0-7296 GCA_039812785.1 Thermoanaerobaculia bacterium
CTACGCGAAGAGGGCGCGGAGCGAGGCCTCGAAGGCCGCGGCGGCCGGATCGCCCTCGGCGGGCGCCCAGGCGGCCACGTCGCCGCCGGACGGGGCGACGTAGGGGCCGGCCTTCGACTCGAAGAAGACGGTGCCGGGCTCGAGCGCGACGAAGGTGTGCATCGTCCCGGCGGCGAGGTCGGCGCCGAAGGCCCGGTCCGCTCCCGCGCCCAGCCGGACAGCCGCCATGACGCGCCCCTCGCCGTCGAAGAGGACGAGCCCGAGCGCGCCTCGGACGACGACGACGGTCTCGTCCTTCGGCGGGACGAGGTGGCGGTGGGGCCTCACGTACGAGCCCGGCTCGATGGCGTTCAGGAGCCTGTGGACCGGCGCGTCGGGGGCGTGGAGGTTCGCGTTCGCCCGGCGCCGCGGCCGGCGGCGGGCCTCCTCCGAGAGGGCGTCGAGGGCGGCTCCCTCGAGGAGGCGGACGCCGGGCGCGGCCTCGGCGAACGTTCCGGGATCCCTCGGGGCGGTCACTTCGCCGGCTCCGCCTGCCACTTCGCGACCGTCTCCTCGAGCGCCTTCCAGTAACCGTCCGGGGCCTTCCCCTTCGAGAGCTCCACCGCGCGGCGCAGCGCGACGATCGCCTCGGCCGTCTTCCCTTCCTCGCGGAGGTAGTTCCCGAGGAGCTCGCGGTTCCAGAAGCTCTCCTGCAGGGCGATCGACCTGTCGAGCCAGGCGCGCCCCTCGGCGAGCCGCTCCTTCCGCCGCAGCGCCCAGCGGGAAGCCTGGAGGAGCGTCGCGACGTCGTCGGGCTTCGCCTTCACGGCAGCGTCGACGTCGGCCCAGACGATCGACGGGACGTCGAACTCGACCGGGAAGGAGAACGCGAGCTTCTCCCACGCCCACGCGACCCGGACCGTCCCCGGCTCGACGGCCTCGAGCGAGAAGGTCATCCATTCCGTGAAGAGGGCCGGCGACGGCGTCACCTCGAACCTCAGGAGGTCATCCTTCGGGTCGGTGAAGTAGGAGCCCCACTGCTGCGCCTTCCGGTTGAGGACGAGCGTCCAGCGCTCCTTCCCCGGCACGGCGAAGAGGGCGTACGTCCCGGCGGGGACGTCGCGCCCCGCGACCTTCGCCGCGTGGGAGAGGGCGATCGTCGTCGCCTCGTTCGCCCCGAGGCGCCACGTCTCTCCGTACGGCACGAGGGCGCCCCAGATCGCCCGGCCCCGGACGGCCGGCCGGTGGTACTCCACCGTCACGCGCGACGTGCCGATCTCCTGCGACACCGACGCCGCGGGGCTCGGGAACGGGAGGCGCGGCTGCGCGGACGCGCGAGTCGCGGAGGCGAGCGTCGCGAGGCCGAGGGCGGCGAGAGCGGTTCGTCTCATGGTCGGGCTCCTCTGAGGGTCAGTGCCTGTGGCCGCGCCGCTGGGGCTGCGGGGGGGCGGAGGACCCCTTCGTCCGGACGATCGCGAGCGGCCGGGCCGGGCCGTTCGCGGCCTTCACCTTCGCCGCCCAGCTCGTGCCGCGCGAGAAGTCGGAGTCGGAGATGTAGTGGACGTCGAGAAGCCCCCTCGCCTTCGCGCCGGTCCGGAGCGCGTTCGCCTGGCCGAGGCCGAGGCTCCACCCCTCGAGCCACGTCCGGAGCCCCTCGCGCTTGACGGGGTCGTCCTCGGCGTGGACGACGAGGTCGAGGTCGCTCGTCGGGTCCGCCTTCCCCTCCTTGGAAGAGCCGACGAGCCACATCCCCTTGACGCCGAACTTCTCCGCGTCGACCTCGGCGGCGATCCTCTCCGCGACGCCGATCCGCCAGCGGCGCTGGTCCTCCCGAGCCGACGAGAGCCCCGGCCCGTCCGCGAGGCGGCGGCCGCCGGCCGCCCTCTCCCCCGGCTCGCGGGGCGGGGCGAGCATCGCGAGCGCCCGGTCGAGGTCGGCGTTCATGAGGACCCTGAGGACGAGGCCGTCCGCGACGGCCGGGACCTCGATGACGCGGACCGTCCCCGCGAGGTGCGCGTACTCGGGGGCGAGGCTCGCGAGGAGGTTCGGCGACTCGAGGAGGAAGCGCTCGTTGAAGACGACCTCGTCGTCGTCGGGGAAGAGCGGGAGGTACCGGATCTCCGCCTCGACGAGGTCCTGGAAGAAGTGGGTGCCGAAGGAGAGGTCGGGGACGTAGCTCCCCTTCCGCCGCGCGATCTCGACGAGGAGGGAAGCGTTGTTGATGTCGGAGTAGGTGACGGAGACTCCGAGCTTGATGTCGCCCCGGCTTCCCCACCGGCCGGGCCCCATCAGGACGAACTGCCGGCGCGGGAGGAGCTTGTTGAGGCGCCCGACGGCGTGGCCGACCTGGCGCAGCGTGTCGAGGTCGGGGATCGCGGCGTAGCCGTCGGGGTCGACGTAGACGACGTGCGTCGCGTCGGGGACGCGCCCGTTCGAGACGAAGCGGTTCGCCGTGAAGACGACCTGCTCGCGCGGGACGTCGGAGGGGATCTCGGCCGCGTGGCTCTCCTCGGAGAAGCTCTGCGGGCGGCACTGGAGGAGGTAGAGGTCCTTCCCGTCGGAGGCGAACTCGAGGTCGACCGGGCTGCCGAGCTTCTCCTGGAGGAGCCTGAGGAGCGCCCGCATGCGCGGGACGAAGGAAGTGCCGCCGACGAGCCCCTCGAAGGTGACGACGAGGTCGCGCGCCTGCGCCTCGTAGTCGACCATGACGGGCCGGTGGATCCGGCGGTCCTCGTAGACGGAGACCATGCTCTCGACCCCCGGCAGGCGGCTTCCCGCCTCGCGGAGGAGGTCGACGATCTCGATCGTCTCGAACTGCCGCGTCTCGAGGTTGATGACGTCGACCTTGCGCGGGGCGTAGCGGACGATGGCGTCGGCCGTGACGTTCGCGCGGAGGCCGGGCTGCCCCGGGGCGAGCAGGATCGGGTAGTCGTCGCCGACGCGGTCGACGGCGCGCGTGCCGAGCCCCGGGACGAGCCGGATGAGCCCGTCCTCCCGCTTGATGCGGGGCGACCAGCGGAACTCGTTGTTCGAGAAGGCGACCCCGGCGAACGTCGGGAGGAAGTAGCGGCCGACGCGGGAGCCGACGACCTCCTGGATGAGGATCCCCATCTCCTCGTGGAAGTCGAGGAGCCCGCGCTCGGCCCGGTACTCGATCGGGTCGGGGCCGAAGACGGAGGCGTAGACCTCGGAGATGGCGTCCATGAGGGCCGCGAGGCGGTCCTTCTTCGGCCCCTGGTTCGCGAGGAAGAGGCTCTTGTACTTCCCCGAGAAGGAGGCGCCGACGCGGTCCTCGAGGAGGCTCGAGCTGCGCACGATGATCGGCCGCTCCTCGAAGTCGTCGAGCGCGAGGGAGAGCCCCTTGACGATCTCCGGCGAGAACTGGCTGTTCTTGAAGACCTGGATGATGTGCGGGTACTCGCGCCGCACCTGGTCGATCTCGAGGTACTTGCGGTCGACGATGTCCTCGAGGTTGTTGTAGGCGATGAAGTCGCCGACGCCGTCCGAGGTGAGGTACCAGGTCTTCGGGATCCGGATGTCGGAGAGGGCCTCGGCGTACTCCTCCGACTTCCTCACGATGTTCACCGCGAGGAAGAGGCCGCTGCTCTTGCCGCCGACCTTCCCGTGGCTCCCGGGCGGGCAGATGATCCGGCGCGTCAGCTCCTGGAAGTCGGAGACGTCGATGTAGTTCTTGGCGATGCCGACGAACTGGACGTGGTCCGTCAGGAAGCGCCTCACGAGCTTGGCGCGCATGTCGACCTGGATCGACTTCGACAGGTCGCGGTCGCTGAGCGCGGCGTGCCGGAAGCGCGAGAGCGCCTGCGCGAGCTCGGTGAGCGAGGTCCCCTGGTTCTCGAGCGCCCCGATGAGGAACGTCGAGCGGCTGTCCTTGATCCATCGCTGGATGCTCCGCCGGATCTCGCCGGGCGGGATGTGCCGCGCCGCGATCCCGAAGACCTCCTCGGCGACCTTCAGGAGGGCGTCGAGGTTGCGGCGGGCCATCGGGCGGTTCTCGTCCGAGGCCTCCTCCGGCGCCGCCGGGCCGCTCCAGCTGCCGGTGAAGCGCGGGAGGAGCTCGAGCGCCTCCGGAACGCCGCTCCAGCAGAGGTGGTTCAGCATCCGGCGGGCGATCGTGACGTAGCCCGGGCGGTCGATCTGGCGGAAGAAGTCGACGACGACCCACCAGTCCCCTGCGTCCGCCGGCAGGGCGGCGCCCCCCTTCTCGGCCCTCCGGAGCGAGCTCGCGAGCTGGCGCTGGAGGACGAGCTGGCCGAGGAGCTCGGCGACCGTGTCGATGAGCTTGCGCTCCTCGCGGCGGAACGGCCCCTCGTCGGCCACGGGGAACGGGGCCGAGTAGTAGACCTCGATGCGGCCCGCCTCCTCGCCCTGGACGCGGATCGGCGCGGCCTGGACCCACGGCGACGGGACGGCGCCGGCCGGCTCGAAGGCCGAGGAGCCGACGACGATGCGGGCCCAGGTCTGCGACGAGTGCTCCCAGCCGAGCGGCAGGACGGAGACGACCTCGCGGAGGATCTCCTCGAGCAGCGCCTCGGCGCGCGCGCAGATCGCGTGGACCCGGTAGAGGCAGTGGAGCTCCTTCGCCCTCTCCTGGAGCTGCTCGATCAGGGTCCTGCCGGACAGGGGCATTCGAACCTCCCACGGCGCGCCGTGCGGGGCGAGAGTGCCACAGGCCGGGAGAGGGCGGGGAGCGGGCGCCGGGGGCTTCTGACGCTCAGACCCGGGACGGGGAACGATCAGGCCCAGCCGCGGTCCTTGCAGGCCTTGGCCACGCGGGAGACCGCGATGACGTAGGCCGCGTCGCGCATGTAGAGGTCGCGCTTCTTCGCGAGCTCGGCGACGGCGTGGAAGGCGGAGGTCATCTTCGTGTCGAGCTTCTGGAGGACCTCGTCCTTCTCCCAGAAGTAGTTCATGTTGCACTGCACCTGCTCGAAGTAGCTGCAGGTGACGCCGCCGGCGTTGGCGAGGAAGTCGGGGATGACGTAGATGCCGCGCTCCTGGATCACCTTGTCGGCCTCGGGCGTCGTCGGCCCGTTCGCGCCCTCGGCGATGACCTTCACGCTCGGCTTGATCTTGAGCACGGTCTCGCCCGTGACCTGGTTCTCGAGGGCGGCCGGGATGAGGATGTCGACGTCCTGCTCGATCCAGGCGCCGCCGGGGAGGACCTCGTAGCCGAGGCCCTTCGCCTTCTCCTTGTCGATCCCGCCGAAGCGGTCGGTGATCGAGAGGAGCTCGTCGGCGTCGACGCCGGAGAGCTTGCGGAACGTGTAGGACGTCTGGTCTTCCTGGTCCCACGAGGAGCAGCAGACGACCTTGCCGCCGAGCTGCGTGAAGAGCTTGATCGCGTACTGGGCGACGTTGCCGAACCCCTGGACGGCGGCCGTCGTCTTCGCGATGTCGATCCCCTTCAGCTTGAGCGCCTCGCGGATCGTGTAGACGACGCCGTAGCCCGTCGCCTCGGTCCGGCCGAGGGAGCCTCCCGCGCCGACCGGCTTGCCCGTGATGAAGCCGGGGTACTTGCCGCCCGTGATGACCTCGAACTCGTCGAGCATCCAGAGCATGTGCTGGGGGGTCGTCATGACGTCGGGAGCCGGGACGTCGTTGACCGGTCCGACGTTCTTGGCGACCTGGCGGATCCAGCCGCGGCAGATCCCCTCCTGCTCGCGAGCGCTCAGGTGGTGCGGGTCGCAGATGACGCCGCCCTTGCCGCCGCCGAGCGGGATGTCGACGACGGCGCACTTCCACGTCATCCACATCGCGAGGGCGCGGACCGTGTCGGCCGTCTCGTGGGGGTGGAAGCGGATGCCGCCCTTGCAGGGGCCGCGGGAGTCGTTGTGCTGGATCCGGAAGCCGCGGAAGACCTTCACGCTCCCGTCGTCCATCTTGACGGGGATGGCGATGTGGTACTCGCGGAGGGGGTAGCGGAGCAGGTCGCGCGTCGCCTGGTCGAGGCCGAGGACGTCGGCCGCCTTGTCGAACTGCGCCTGGGCCATCTCGAAGGGGTTGAACGGACTCTTCATGGGACGACGAATCTCCTCTCGTGGGGCTTGAACGTTCTTTCGGCGGATGGGGTCGACGGGGGGAGCGACGAGCCCGGGATACGCCTCCGCTCCGCGCCAGGAACCGGGGGATGCGGAGCCGCGAACCGGCGGGCCATCAATGAGTGATTCTATCACTCGGGGCGGGCCTTCTCCCGCCCGGAAAGCCTCTTCCCGTGCGGGCCGGAGGCCTGTTCCGGCCCGCCAATTCCGCGCGCCCTAGAGCAGCCGCCAGATCGCCCAGGCCGCGGCGACCGTCAGGAGGGCGCAGGCCCAGGCGATGAGCCGCTGGGACTTCGACGAGCCCTCCTCCTCGAGGACGTCGTCGAGGGGCTCGTGCGGCCGGACGTCGCCGTGCGCTTTCGCGTCGGGGTGTACCGGGGCGTGGACGGTCATGGCTTCCTCCTCTCCCCGGGGCCCGGGCGCGACCGCGTCTCGCCTCGAGGCGTCGGCAGCCCGCGCCCCGTATGCTCGTCGCCCCCCGCCATGGCAACGCTTCCCGTAGACCAATATGTTCCCGCGATCGCGGAGAGGCTCCGAAAATGCGGGGCGCTCGTCCTCGTGGCACCCCCCGGCGCGGGGAAGACGACCCGCGTGCCGCCCGGCCTCCTCGCCGCCGGCCTCCTCGGGCGCGGAGCCCTGTGGGTCCTCCAGCCTCGAAGGGTCGCCGCCCGGGCCGCCGCGCGCCGGATCGCCGCGGAACTCGGAGAGGCCGTCGGGGAAACGGCCGGCTACCAGGTCCGGGACGAGGGGGCCCGCTCGGAGAGGACGCGGATCCTCGTCGTGACCGAGGGAATCCTGACCCGGCGCCTCCTCGAGGACCCGTCCCTCCCCGGCATCGCCGGCGTGATGCTCGACGAGTTCCATGAGCGGAGCCGCCACGCCGACCTCGCGCTCGCCCTCCTCCGGGAGGTCCGCGGGACGCTCCGGGAGGACCTCTTCGTCCTCGTCGCCTCGGCGACCCTCGACCCCGGGCCGGTCTCCCGCTTCCTGGCCGCCGCCGGGGATCCCGCCCCCGTCGTGACGGTGCCGGGGCGCCCCTTCCCCGTCGAGGTCCGGCACGCGGCGCACGGCGATCCGCGGCCGCTCGAGGAAAGAGTCGCCGGAGCCGTCGCGGCCGCGCTCTCGGAGACGGCGGGCGACGTCCTCGCGTTCCTCCCCGGGGCGGCGGAGATCCGCAGGGCGCGCGAGGCGCTCGGGCGGCGCGACGCGGCGCTCGACGTGCGCGTCCTCCACGGCGACCTGCCGGGGGCGGCGCAGG
>JBDIBE010000161.1:0-7203 GCA_039812785.1 Thermoanaerobaculia bacterium
TCACGGCGTCGTTTCGGGAGTGCCCGATGCGCTGCGCGGTTCCGTGTCGATCTACGCGAACGGGCCGGACGGCTACTGGGAGTCGCTCCGCGCGGGGGGCGACGGGCGGTTCGAGCTGTCGGGCGTCCCGGCCGGGACGATCCGCGTCCGCGCCTCGGCGGGCGACCCGCTGGGCGGGACGACGCGCTCGGCCCTCGGGTTCGTGACCGTCGCGGAAGGGCAGAAGGAGGCGGAGGTCGAGGTCGTCTTCGAAGGGGCCTCGACCCTCACCGGCAAGGTGACCCGGGGCGGCCGTGTCGCACCGGACGCCCGCGTCTCCGTCTTCGAGAAGAAGGGCCTCTCCGGCGGCTCGGGCGGCACGGACGACTCGGGGCGCTATCGGATCGAAGGGCTCGTCGCCGGCACGTACGCGGTGTCGGTCCAGGCCGTCGGAGGCAGGAGGGGCTGGAGCGGCGAGGTGAACGTCGACGGAGAGACCGTCCGGGACGTCGAGCTCCCGACGGCGGGACTCACCGGCGTCGTCGTCGACGAGGCGACGGGGCGCGCGCTCTCGGCAGTGCGGATCACGGCCGCGCTCGACGGGAGCCCCGATTCGCGGCCCGGGTTCGCGACGACGGACTCGAACGGCCGTTTCGTCCTCGACGAGCTCGACGCGGGGGCGTACACGCTGACCCTGCGTCGGGCGGGCTATCGAGAGATGCGGCACGCGGCGTCGGCGACGGAAGCGGGCGGGGACGCGGGGACGATCGAGCTCGCGCGCGGGGAGGGGCTCGAGCTCCGGGCCGTCGACGGCGTCTTCCAGATCCCGCTTCGCTCCTTGAGCGTCAGCGCGCGGGACGGCAGCGGCGCGGTCGTCGCGTCGACCTGGGTCAGCCTCGACGCGGAGGGGAGGGGCGAGGTCGCCGCGCTCGAGGCCGGCCGCTACACGCTCGTGGTCGGGTCCGACGGCTATGCGACGCGGGTCCTCGGCGGCGTCGTCGTCCCCGGCCCGGGCCTGACGGTCGCCCTCACTCCGGGCGGGAGCGTCGAGATCCGCCCGGGAGAGGCCTCGCGGGCGAAGGGCCTCGCGACGCTTCGGGACTCCCTCGGGCAGCCGTATCCGCACCGCGTCTCCGAGAAGGAAGGCCGGGTCTTCGTTCCTCCGGCCGGTCCGGCCACGATCGCGAACCTCGCCCCCGGCAGCTACACGCTCGCCGTCGAAGGGGCCGCGCCGAAGGGCTTCACGGTGACGGAGGGGGGCAGGACGGTCGTCGAGCTGCCGTGAGGCGCCTCCCCCCGGCGGGCCCGGGCGCTCCCGGCCGCGGGAGCGCCCTTGGTAGCATCCGCGCACCGCAGGCAGGAGGTCCCCCATGCGCGCACGGGCACGCTCGGCGTCGTTTTCCATCCTTCTCGCGCTCCTTGCGATTCCGTCGCTGCCTCTGAGGGCGCAGGAGGGCGGCTTCCTCTCCAGCGCGGACGGCCGCTTCCGCCTGAAGGGCGAGGTGAAGCTCCACTACCGCGACTCCGTGGACGTGAAGGTCCCGCAGGGGCAGATGGGCGACGTCGTCGCGTACATGGAGACCCCCGACCCGGGCGGCTCGTTCGAGGTCTCGACGGTGAACCTGATCGGCGAGGGGGAGCTGACGAAGGACCTCTTCGCGAGGGTCGAGATCCACTTCATCGACCTCTACAACAGGAACCCCACTTCGACGGCCGACGAGGTTCGCGTCCGCGAGGCGTGGCTGAGGTTCGGACGGAAGTACGAGGCGCTCAAGGCGCCCGACGGGACGACGTTCTACCTCCAGGCGGGGAAGGCGCCCCGCTTCGCCAAGCAGCGGACGCGCCGCCTCGAGAGCTACGGCCTCTGGGGGACGGCGGTGAACCGCTTCGAGGAGATCGGGGTCGAGGCGGGAGGCAGCATCGGAAAGGCCTTCTACTGGCGGGCCGCCGCCGCGAACGCGAACCCGCTCTTCATGCGCGACCCGAACGCCCTGGCGGGCGACAACGGGACGCCGGAGCGGACCGACTTCGCGCGGCTCGAGTACGCGCCCTACAACTCCGGCTTCCCGATCCTCTACGACGCCCAGGCGAACGACGCGCGCTTGAACGGCGAGGCGCAGGTCGGCGGCGGCCTCGGCCTCCGCTTCGTCTCGGAGGACGGGCAGAAGGGGATCGACGTCCTCGGCTGGGTCTTCCACCGGAAGCTCGCCGAGCGCGTCGCGATCGACGGGACGATCTACGGCGGAGACCTCGACCTGATCGACGACGTCCCGGCCGGGACACCGGGCTGGATCGACGGGGACGAGAAGACGGAGGCCGGCGTGAACCTCGAGGCGCGCCTCGGCCGCTTCTCCGTCTTCGGGCAGTACGTCCATCAGGAGATCGCCGGCCTCGTGCGGAGCGGCTACGAGGTGGAGGCGTCGTACCGCTTCCCGACGAACGGGCTCTTCGCGATCGGCGACCAGCCGTGGTTCAACTGGGTCCAGCCCGCGGTCCGCGTCTCGCGCATCGCGAACGACTTCACCGCCCCGCCCGGCTACCTCGCCCCCTCCTTCGCGTGGGACTGGACGAAGTACGACCTCGGCGTCCGGGTCGGCATCGTGAGGAGCGTCGACCTGACTGTCGAGTACGCCCGCAACGACATGACGACGAGGAAGGGGGTCCTCCACCCCGACGAGCTCCTCGTCACCCTCCGCGCCGGCTTCTGACCGGGGCCCGGGGTCAGGCGTGCAATCGTGTATTGTCGAAGACAATACACGATTGCACGCCTGACCCCATCTCCCGGGGGGCTCAGGCGCGGCCGGCGAACTCCCCGGTCTCGGTGTGGACCTTCACGCGGTCGCCCTCCTTGACGAAGAGGGGAACGCGGATCTCGAGGCCCGTCTCGAGGGTCGCCGCCTTCGTCACGCCGCCGCTCGAGGTGTCGCCGCGGAAGCCGGGCTCCGTGTAGGTGACGGCGAGCTCGACGTGGGGCGGGAACTCGAGGCCGATCGGGTTCCCGTTGAACTTCAGGAGCCCGACCATCAGCCCCTCGACGAGGTAGTAGCGGTTGTCGCCGACCGTCTCCTCCGAGAGCGTGTGCGTCTCGAACGACTCCTGGTCCATGAAGTGGAACCCGTCTCCGTCGGAGTAGAGGAAGCTCGCCTGGACCTTCCCGAGGTCGGGCTCCCGGAACTTCTCGCCCGCCTTGAAGGTCTTGTCGAAGACGGCCCGCGTGATGAGGTTCCTCATCTTGAGGCGGACGAGCGTCTGTCCGCCGCGGGCGGTGGGCGTGGAGACCTGGACGTCGAGGCAGGCGTAGGGCTCTCCCTCGTGCTCGAAGAAGCTCTTCTTCTTGACGTCGATCGCTTCGATCAGGCTGGCCATGGGGTCCTCCGGCCGCGGTGTCGGCCCGGGGACGGGCAGGCGGCGCGCGGCGGATTCTAGGCGGTTTCGGGAGAGACCCCGCCTTCCCTTCGCCGATATGATCGGGCCATGGACATCGGCGGCCGCGGCGACCGCGCCCCTGCCGACGCGCGCGGGCCGGAGGAGGCGATCCGCGAGCGGGAGGCCTTCATCCGCTCGCTCGGCGACAACCTGCCGGACGGGATGCTCTACCAGCTCGTCCGAGAGCCGGACGGGACGCGGCGGTACACGTACGTCAGCGAAGCCGTGCAGCGCCTCCACGGCTGCACGCCGGCGGAGGCCCTCGCCGACGCGAGCCGGATCTACTCCACCGTTCACCCGGAGGACGCCCGGCGGGTCGTGGAGGAGGAGGAGGCGGCGAACGCGGCCCTCTCCGTCTTCCGGACGGAGATCCGGATCCTCGCGCCCGACGGGACGGTCCGCTGGTCGTCCTTCGCCTCGCAGCCCCGGCTCCTGCCGGACGGCGCGACCTGCTGGGACGGCGTCGAGCTCGACATCACGGAGCGCAGGCGTGCGGAGGAGGTCCTCCGCCGGAGCGAGGAGAGCTATCGGAGGATCTCCCGCCTCATGTCGGAGTACGTCTTCCGGGTCGAGGTCGGACCGGACGGCGCGACGGAGATGACGTTCGTCTCCGAGGGGCTCGCCCGGTCCACGGGAAGGGCGCTCGAGGACGTGAGGCGCCCCGATCAATGGGCGCGGCTCGTCCACCCCGCGGATCGCGACCGCTTCTTCGCCCTCTTGCGGAAGCTCGTCACCGACGGGGGGACCGGCTCGTTCGAAGGCCGGTTCCGGCGCGGGAACGGGACCTTCCGGACCGTGCAGGTCCTCGCCGAGGCGGTCCGCGACGAGGCCGCCGGGAGGACGACCGCCATCCTCGGCGCGGTCTCCGACGTCACCGCCCGGCGGGCGGCCGAGCAGGAGGCCCAGGAGCTCCAGGACCGGCTCCTCGCCGTGAACCAGGAGCTCGCCTCGGCGCTCCGGCTCAAGGACGAGTTCCTCTCGAGCATGAGCCACGAGCTCCGGACGCCGCTCAACGCGATCCTCGGCTTCCTGCAGGGGCTGCGCGACGGGGTCTACGGAGGCCCCGAGGCGCGCCTGCTGCGCGCGGCGGGAATCGCCGAGGAAGCGGGGCGCCACCTCCTCGACCTCATCAGCGACATCCTCGACCTCTCGAAGGTCCAGGCCGGAAGGCTCGCCCTCGAGCCCGGGGTCGTGCCGGTGCGCTCGCTCTGCGAGACGTCGCTCCACATGGTGGAGAAGCAGGCCGAGCGGAAAAGGGTCCGCCTCGACCTCGACCTCGACCCGGAGGTCCCTACGGTCGTCGCCGACGGGCGCCGGCTGAAGCAGATCGTCGTGAACCTCCTCTCGAACGCCGTGAAGTTCACGCGGGAAGAGGGGCACGTCCGGCTCTCGCTCAGGGGCGAGCCGGGGCGCGGAGCGGTCGCGATCTCCGTCGCGGACGACGGCATCGGCATCGCCGAGGAGGCGCTTCCGCGCCTCTTCCGCCCCTTCACGCAGGTCGAGAGCGGCCTGGCCCGCCGGCAGGAAGGGACCGGGCTCGGCCTCTCACTCGTCCTCGGGCTGACGACGCTTCACGGCGGCGGCGTCGAGGTGCGGAGCCGGCCGGGCGAGGGAAGTGTCTTCACCGTCCGCCTCCCCTGGTCGAAGGAGGCGGCCGGGAAGGCCGCGCCGCCGCCGTCCGCGGAGGCCCTGTCCTCCGCGCCCGCGGGGCCGGGGCGTCGCGGAAGGGTCCTCGTCGTGGAGGACAACGAGGCCAACGCCGTCGTCCTCTGCGACTACCTCTCGCACGCCGGTTTCGCGACGGACCTCGCCCGGAGCGGTCTCGAGGCGCTCGGGAAGGCGAAGGGCGCGCCTCCGGACGTCGTCCTGATGGACGTCCAGATGCCGGGAATGGACGGGCTCGAGACGACTCGCCGCCTCCGCTCGGAGCCGGGGCTCGAGAGCGTGCCCGTCCTCGCCGTGACGGCGCTCGCGATGCCGGGCGACCGCGAGCGATGTCTCGACGCGGGGGCCAACGGCTACCTCACGAAGCCGCTCGACCTGCCCGGCCTCGTCGCCGCGATCGAAAAGGCGCTCGACGGCGGGCCGGGCGGCGCCGCGGCTCCGCCGCCGCGGTAACCTCGGCCCGTGCAGGGCCGGAGGGACCCTCTCCTCCAAACGGTCGCCGCCGCGCCCTCCGTGGCGAGCCTCCTCTCGCGTCTCGAGGCCCGGGTCCTCGAGGACGCCCCGGGAGGGGTGTCGCTCGTCGGCGCCCCGCCGGGCCTGCTGCCGTTCCTCTTCGACGCCGCTTCCTCCGCGCTCGGGCTGAAGTGGGTCGTCGTCTGCGCGCACGAGCGCGACGCCGCCGCCCTCCACCGCGACGCCTCGGCGGTCCTCGGCGCCGGACGCGTCGCCCTGTTCCCGGCCCCCTCGCTGACGCCCTACCAGGGGATCCCGCCGTCGCTCAAGGTGCGGCGCGAGGAGTACGGCGCCCTGGCGCGCCTCGCCGAGGGGGGCGTGGAGCTCCTCGTCGTCCCGGCGCGGGCGCTCCTCCGGATCCTCCCTTCCGCGGACGACGTGAGGAAGCGGAGCCTCGCCGTCGCGCCGGGAGACCGCGTCGACGTGGGGCGCCTCGTCTCCGCGCTCGTCGCCGAGGGGTACTCCCGGGCCGACCTCGTCACGGAGTGCGGCGACCTCGCCGTCCGCGGCGGCCTCGTCGACGTCTTCCCCCCGAACCTCGCCGAGCCGGTGAGGATCGAGCTCGGCTTCGAGGAGGTCGAGTCGGTCCGGACGTTCGACCCCGACACGCAGCGCTCGACGGGGACGCTCGAGCGGGCCCTCCTTCCCCCGATGGCCGCGACGCCCGACACGCCGCGGAGCCGCGCGCTCGCGCTCGAGGTCCTCGCGGCCTGCCGCACCGAGGACGACGAGCCTCCCGTCCCGCGCGACCCCGACGCGCCGCGGAAGCACGACGGCCTCGAGGAGCTCCTCCCGCTCCTCTCGGAAAGCGCGGCGCCGGCCTCGATCCTCGACCACGCGCGGTCGTTCGCCCTCGCCGTCGACGATCCCGACTCCGTCGCCGAGGAGCTCGCCCGCGCGGCCGACCTCCTCCGCCTCGACTACGAGAAGGTGCGGAAGCAGGGAAAGTCGCTCCCCGACCCGATTCGTCTCGCGGGCGACCCGGACCGGACGGCGGAGCTCGTCCGCGCGCGCGCCCTCGTCTCCTTCGCGGCGGCGGTCCCCGCGGGGGAGACGTTCGCCCTCGGGGCCGAGCCGGTCCTCTCCTTCGAGGACCGCCTCCCCGACGTCCCGCGGGAAATCGAGCGGGCGCGGCGCGACGGCCTCTCCGTCGTCCTCGCGGCGCCGTCGAAGGGCGAGCGCGAGCACCTCGCGCGGATCCTCGCCGAGTACGAGATCGACTTCGCCGGGGCCGAGGGGGACGTCACGGCCCCGCTCGCGCCCGGAGCCTGCCGCCTCGTCGACGGCGGCCCGGCGAACGGCTTCCTCTTCCGGCCCGGCGGCCTCCTCCTCCTCACGGCGGCCGACGTCCTCGGCGAGCCGCGCGCCGCCGCGCCGCGCCGGAAGGCGGCCTCGGAGGCCTTCCTCTCCGACCTCCGCGACCTGAAGCCGGGCGACGTCGTCGTCCACCGCGACTACGGCCTTGGCCTCTTCCGCGGCCTCGTCACGATCCAGGACGGGGGCGTCGGGCGCGAGATGGTCGACCTCCGCTACGCGGGGGACGCCAAGCTCCTCGTCCCGGTCGAGCGGCTCGACCTCCTCCAGAAGTACCAGAGCGGCGGGGAGGGGCCGATGCCGCCC
>JBDIBE010000162.1:0-7130 GCA_039812785.1 Thermoanaerobaculia bacterium
GGGCTCGACGTCCTCGGCGCGCCGGCCGCCTGCCGCTTCGACGGGGAAGGCGCTCTCTGGGTCGCGGCGCCGGCGCGCGAGCCCGAGGGCGCCGTCCTCGCCCGCTTCGCGGCCGGGGACGCCCCGAGGCCCGTGCTCTCCCGGCTCGCCCTCGCCCTCCTCCTGGGAAAGGAAGAGGCCGCCCCCGTGCCGTCGATCGTCGACCTCGCGCCCGGGACGGAGCGGCGGACCTGGGTGCTGCTCGGCGACGGCCGCGTCTTCGCCGTCCGCCCTTTCTGACTCAGCGCTTCGGCGGCGCCGGGATCGTTCCCTTCAGGAGGCAGAAGTCGGCGCGGTAGAGCCGGTCGCCTTCGGCCGTCGTCCCGGCGGGAACGAGGAAGACGTCGCGGACCCTCCGCCCGCTCGCCGTGACGAGCGTCCACGTCCCCTGCGTCAGCGCGTAGTGCGGGTCGGGCGAGAAGTAGAGGCTGTACTGCTCGGACCTCTCGTCGGAGCGGACGTCGTCCGAACGGACGAGCGCGAGCGGGACGAGGAGGCCTCCGGCCCCCTGCGCCCAGAACGTCTGGCCGACGGCGCCGCGAAGGTAGGTCGGCCCCTCTTCGACGGTGCCCGAATCGTCCGCCCGGAGCGAGCCCGCGCCAAGGACGGCCACGGCGGTGGCGGCGGCGGTGATGAAGGACTTCCTCGTGATCTCCATGGGACTCCTCACGCCGCGCGGGAGGCGCCGGCGGGGCGCCCTTCCCTTTCCCGCGCTCTGGACGGGCCGAGCCGGCGCGGGCATCCTACCGCCTCGCGGAGGACGCCGTGCCGGAGCCGTTGAAACTCTCTGACTTCCTGCCTCACGTCGGGACGGCCTTCACGATCGCCTTCCCGGACGGCACGCTCGAGCTCGCGCTCGGCGCGGTCGAGCCGCACGGCGTGCGCGCGCCCCGCCCCGACGTCCCGGAGCTCCGGACGGAGCCGTTCTCGCTCGTCTTCCTCGGGCCGCTCCGCCCCGTCCTGCCGCAGCGGACGTGGGACCTCCGTCATCCCGTCCTCGGCACACAGGGAGTGTTTCTCGTGCCGATCGGCCCGGCGGAGGGACGGATGCGCTACGAGGCGGTCTTCAACTGACCGCATCGGAGCTCCACGACAGGAAGAGGTAGACCCCCTTGTCCTCGACGAGGCGGAAGCCGAGCCGCTCGTAGAGCGCGAGGGCGGGGTTCATCCGCTCGACGTGGATCGTGACGGCCTTCCCGGCCGCGCGCGCCCGCTCCTTCACGCCCCGGAGGAGGCGCGTGCCGACGCCACGCCGCCGCGCCCCGGGAAGGAGGGCGACGTCGACGACGCGGACCTCCCGCTCCCCTTCCCAGAGGTAGAGGCGACCGGCGTCGCGGCCGTCGACGACGACCACCTCGAACGTGGCGCCGGCGTAGTGCGTCCGCCACCAGGCGTCCTGCGCGTCGAACTGCTGGCGCAGGAACGCATCCTTCGCCTCGGGCGGCCACGGCACCGGGGCGAGCTCCTCCTCGCGGGTCGAGGCGTAGACGCCGAAGAGGAGCTCGCGGTCCTCGGGCGCGGCGGGGCGGAGCGTCACCGCTCCCGCCGCCGACGCGCGCTGCTCCGCCACGGCCGTCACGTCCTTCCCCCGCCGCCTCAGGTCCGCGGCGGGAAGACGCCCTGCAGGGCGATGTTGAAGTAGAAGGTCAGGTAAGGCTGCATGTTGTTGTGCGGCTGGTCGCCGCCGGCGGGCGTGAGGGCATTGCCGGACATCGAGACGAGCGACGCCGCGTTGCCGTAGAGGAGCCCGCCCGTCGACCGGGCCAGGGCCTCGCCGGACGGCGTCCGGTCCTCTCCCGGGTCCGCCGCGTCGGCCCGGAGCGCGTGGCTGTGGGAGGGGATCTCCGACTCGAGGAGGGAGACGGTCTCGCTCCCTCCCGTCTCGCCGAGGTCGTGGAGGGAGAGGCCGGGCCCCTGGCCCGGGTGCATCGGCGCGCGGCCCTGGAGATCGGGAAGGGCGAAGTTCGACTTCCCGTTCCCGCCGTAGGTCGTGCCGAGGAGCGAGAAGAGGGCCGTGTTCTGGGACAGCGGCAGGAGCTGCCCGTCGCACCACGCCCAGCCCTTCGGGGCGAAGTTGAACGGGAAGATCCGGATCTCGGCGACGAAGGGGTCGGCCATGGCGTTCTCCTCCTCCCGATCAGGTCGGCGACGGGAAGATGCCGAAGAGGCTGATGATGAAGTCGACGCAGAGGTACGGCTGGAAGTTCGTGTGGGGCTGGCTTCCGCCGACGGAGGTCACCGACTGCGGCGACAGGGGGAGGCTCGGAGGAATCGCGATGAACGGCGTCGTCGTCTGCGGCGTGCCGAGGACGTTCCCGCCCGGGTTCGGGACCTGCGTCGGGTCGGCCGACGCGAGGAGGGCGTGGGAATGCGCCGGGACCTGGCTCACCGTGAGGGTGATCTCCTCGGCACCGCCCGTCTCCGCCAGGATGAAGCCGTTCCCCTGGTGGATCGGGAGCCGGCCGCGGAGATCCGGGACGGCGAACGTCGACTGGCCGTCGCCGCCGTAGGTCGTGCCGATCAGGTTGAAGAGCGTCTCGTACTCGGAGATCGGGAGGAGCTGGCCTTCGCAGAACTGCCAGCCCGCGGGGGCGAAGTTCCCCGCGAACATCCGGATCTCGCCGACATAGGGTTGCGCCATCTCTCCCTCCTCAGGTCGGGCTCGGGAAGATGCCCTGCAGGGCGATGCAGAAGCTGAGCGTCAGGAACGGCTGCATGTTGAGGTGGGCCTGGCTCCCGCCGACGTTCGCCACCGAGCCGGCGTCCATCGCGACGAGGCTCGTCGACGCCCGGTAGGCGTCGTAGTTGCCGGAAGCCGCGAGGACCGTCGTCGCCGACGGGATGGCCGTCGTCCCCGTCGCGGAGGAGGCCTCGAGCGCATGGACGTGCGTCGGGATCTCCGCGATCGAGAGCGTGTGCGCCTGCTCCCCGCCCCGCTCTCCGAGCGTGTGGCTCGAGCCGACGTGGATCGGGACGCGCCCGCGCAGGTCGGGGAGCGCGAAGTTCACCCGCCCGTCTCCCCCGAACGTCGTCCCGAGGAGCGAGAAGAGCCCCTGGTTCTGGTTGATCGGGAGGAGCTGCCCGTTGCAGAGCGCCCATCCCTTCGGGGCGAACACGAAGCTCATGATCCGGATCTCGCTGAGGAAGGGCTCAGCCATTCGTCTCCTCCTTCCCGTCGGTCGTCATCCTCTCACCTCTCCTCAGGACGGGGGCACCAGGCAGACGTTGTTGGCGACGACCGTCACGGTCCCGAGGACCTCCGTCGTCGCCGACAGGTTGTTCGCCGCGAGGACCGTCGCCGGCGTGCCGGCCGAGCCGCCCTGCTCCAGGTTCGCAGCGCCCGGGCTCGCCTGCCGCAGGCGCACGCCGAAGATTCCGGAAGGGGTGCCGGCGGGATACGTGACGGTGTTGCTCCGGATGTCGAAGCAACCGGTCCCCCTCCGCGCCTGGGCGCCGATCCCCTGGAGGCCCGCGACGGGATCCGTGACGGAGACCGTGTTGTTCGTGATCGTCGCCGTGAACGAGGGGGTCGTGTTGTTGTCCGGCGTGTCGACGAAGATCCCTCGCGCCACGCCGCTCGTCGAGTTCTCGGTGACGTTGTTCCCGTCGATCAGGATGTTCGCCGGGGCGACCTGGCCGACCGTGCTCGTGAGGAACGCGATGATCGCGGAGTTCGTCGCCGAGGCCGGGTGGCTCACGGTGTTCCCGCTGATGATGGCCGTCAGGTTGGACGAGGCCGACGCGTTCCCCGCGACCTGGCCGACGTAGAAGGCGACGCCGCCGATCCCCGTGACCGTGTTGTTCGTCATCCGGACCGAGGCCCGGCCGTTCGCCCCGTTCGAGACGATGAAGCCCTCGTTCCCCTGGCTCGTCTTCGCCACCGTGTTCCCGTCGATCGTGATGTCGAGCGTCGAGCTCCCGAGCGCCGTGGCCTGGACGGGCTGCGACTTGTTGTCGTCGAAGCTGCAGTTCTGGACGTTCACCGTGGCCGTGCCCGCGTAGCCGCCGCCGAGCTCGATCTGGATCCCGTCGCCGCCGAGCGCGGCGCTGTTGGCCTTGACGTCGGAGTTCGAGATCGTGAGCGTGTAGTTCGCTCCCGCGACGTAGCTGTAGAACTCCATGTTGTGCTCGACGGCGCCGCGGACGACGCAGCCGTCGACGAGGTTCGTGCCTCCCGAGAGCCCGTTCGCGCCCGGGATGACGGTCCCGAACGTCACGGCCCCCTCGGTCGCCGCGCTGCTGTCCCCGCTCACGCCGTTGATCGTGGAGTACTGGAGCGTGAACCCGCTGACCCCGAGGCCGCGGATCGCGGAGTTCTGGAAGTCGTTCAGCTGCATCCGCTGCAGGAGGACGTTCGAGGTGTTCTCGAGGTAGATGCCGTTGCCGGCCACGGCGCCGTCGGCGCCGACCATGTTCCGGATCGTCCCGCCCGTCGCGTTCCCGCCCTTCGTCGTGCTCGCGTTGTCGCCCCGGACCTTCAGGCCGCCGCTCGAGCCCGTGTTCTGCAGGACGATGCCGTTGGCCCCGCCGTTGGCGGTGATGCTCCGGAACTCGAGGTTGGAGGCGCCGATCGTGGTGTTCTGGACGTTCAGCGCCGTGCCCGTCGTCGTCGTCAGGGTGCTCGTCGTGTTCGTGGCGCTCACCGTTCCGCCGCCCGTGGCGTTGAAGGCGGTGCTCGAGCCCGTGCTCAGAGTGAGGGCTCCGGTGAAGGAGATCGTGGAGCCCGTGTTGCTCGTCAGGTCGACGCCCTTGCCCGCGGTCGCGTTGATCGTGCCGTTGTAGGTGATCGTCGCGTTCGAGGACGCGACGAGGAAGGAGGTGCCCGCCGCCCCGACGCCCGAGATGCTGCTCGCGGCCCCCGCGGAGAAGGTCCCGAGGACGGAGCTCAGCGCGACGCCGGTGGTGGCGCTGCCCGTGCTCCGGATCGACGAGAGCGGCAGCCCGAGCGTCGCCTGCGTGACGTCCACGGCCGGTCCGCCGGTCGCCTCGATCGTCCCGACCCCGGCGCCGACGGCGATCCGAAGGCCGGCGCTCCCGGTGTACGCCGTCGTGCCCGAGGCGCGGAGGCCGGCGCCCGCGTCGGCGTAGACGTCGAGGTCGGTGAAGGAGAGGTCGCCCGAGACGCTCGTCAGGACGACGCCGCTCGCGCCGACGCCGTTGCCCGAGGCGCCGACGGTCGTCGTGCCGCCCGAGACCGTGTCGAAGGCGCCGCCGGGCACGGCATCGAACCTCGCGACGTTGACGGAGATGCCCGTGCCGAGGGTGTTCCCCGAGACGGCGTTGTTCGCGAAGCCGGTGATCGTCGTCGTTCCGCCGCCGGCACCGTCCACGAGGATTCCCGTCCCGTTCGACGTGACGGTGAGGTTCGAGAGGTCGAGGGTCATCGTCGTCGCCGCGCTCGTCCGCGCGTCGACGCCGTTCCCCGTCGAGGTGATCGTGTTGCCCGAGACCGTCGCCGCGAAGGCGCCGGTGCTCCCGGCATTGAGGTCGATTCCCTCGACGCCCGCGCCGGAGATCGTGTTGCTGCTGATGAGGACGCCGACGGCGTTCGCGCCGGAGGCCGTGACGTCGACGGCGTTGCCGCTGCCCGTCAGGTCGAGGCCGCGGACCTCGACGTTCTGCCGGCTGCCGGCGGTCGCCGGGACCGACACCGCGTCGCCGCTGCCGTTGTTGACGCGGGGCTGCAGGCCGGCCGGCACGAGCGTGCCGTACGGCGCGACCGTCAGGCCGATTCCCTCGCCCCAGAGCTTCTGGCCGTTCTTCAGGGTGAAGCCGCCGGAGAGCGCCGTCGACCCCGTGTTCCCGCGGAAGACGAAGATGACGTCGCCGTCGTTCGTCGTCGCCGCGTTGAAGGCCGCGATCGAGTCGAAGGCGTTCGTCGAGCGGCCGTCGCCGCCGGCGGCGTTGTTCCCGTCGACGACGTCGCGGACGTACCAGACGCGCTGGCCGACGGTGACGTTCACCGTGCCGCTCGTCGCGCCGATCCCGTCGCTCACCTGGTAGGTGAACGAGTCCGCCCCGGTGTAGCCCGCAGCCGGGACGTAGGTGAAGCTGCCGTTCGCGGCGATCGTGTACTGACCGCCGTTCGTGCTCGCGCCGGTGGCCGGGACGACGGCGATCGGGTCGCCGTCGAGGTCCGTCGCCGCGCTCTTGGTCAGCGCTCCCTGAGCGTCCGCGATCGAGACGACGCCCGCGAGGCTCGCGCCGGCGACGTGGAGCTGGGTGTTGCCCGCCGTCGAATACGCGATCGGGTCGGTCGCGAGGACCGGCAGGCGGTTGACGACCGTGAGGGTGAACGCCTGCGTCGCGTTCGGGGGGACCCCGTTCGACGCCGTGATCGTCAGGTTGTAGGGCCCCTGCGTTCCGGCGGCCGGAGTCCCGCCGAGGGTCGCGGTCCCGTTGCCGTTGTTCGTGAAGGTCACGCCCGCGGGAAGCGTGCCGGTGTACGTGATCGTCGCCGCCGTCGGGGAGCCCGTCGTCGTGACGGTGAACCCGAGGGCGACGCCGATGGTGGCATTCGTCGCGTTCGCGCTCGTGATCGCCGGGGGCTGGTTGACCGTCAGGGTGAAGGCCTGCGTCGCGTTCGGCAGGACCGCGTTCGCCGCCGTGATCGTCAGGGAGTACGTCCCGCCGGTGCCCGCCGCCGGGGTCCCCGCGAGCGTCGCCGTCCCGTTCCCGTTGTCCGTGAACGTCACGCCCGAAGGAAGCGGTCCGGCCGCCGAGAGCGCCGGCGTCGGGAAGCCCGTCGTCGTCACCGCGAACGAGCCCGCCGTGCCGGCCGTGAAGGTCGCCGAGTTGCCGCTCGTGATGGCAGGCGGCTGGTTCACCGTCAGCGTGAACGCCTGGGCCGGAGTGCTTCCGGCCGCGTTCGTCGCCGTGAACGTGATCGCGTACGTCCCGCCCGTCCCGGCCGCCGGCGTCCCCGAGAGCGTCCCCGTCCCGTTGCCGTTGTCGACGAACGTCACGCCGGAGGGCAGCGCCACGCCGCCCCGCGCGATCGACGGCACCGGGAAGCCCGTCGTCGTCACCGTGAACGAGCCCGGCGTCCCGATCGGGAAGGTCGCCGCGATGCCGCTCGTGATCGCCGGCGC
>JBDIBE010000163.1:0-7130 GCA_039812785.1 Thermoanaerobaculia bacterium
CGGCTCGAGGCGGTGATCTCTCCGCCGAGGAGCCGTGCAAAGCCGCGGCTGATCGCGAGGCCCAGGCCCGTCCCCGTGCTCGCCTCGCGGCCGACGTGCGTCTGCTCGAAGCGCTGGAAGAGCCGGGGGAGGTCCTCCGCGGCGATGCCGGGACCGGTGTCCTCGACCTCGACGACGAGGCGCGCCCCTTCCGCCTCCGCCGCCTCCGTCCTCGCGCGGACCCGGACCTCGCCTCGCGACGTGAACTTCACGGCGTTCCCGGTCAGGTTGATGAGGATCTGCCGGAGCTTCCTCTCGTCGGTCACGACGTGGGAGGGGAGGCCGTCGGCGCGGTCCACGGAGAGCAGGAGGCCCTTCTCCCTGACCTTCGGGCGGAACATCGCGGCGAGGTCGTCGAGGAGCGCCCCGAGGTCGGTCTCGGCGAGCTCGACCGTGGAGCGGCCGGCCTCGATCTTCGACATCTCGAGGACGTCGTCGATCAGGTCGAGCAGGTGCGCGCCGCTCCGCGTGATCGACTCGACCTGGGCGCGATGGCGCGGCGCGAGGGTGCCGTCGCCGAGGAGGAGCTGCGAGAAGCCGAGGATGGCGTTCATCGGCGTCCGGATCTCGTGCGACATGCTCGCGAGGAAGACGCTCTTGGCGCGGTTCGCCGACTCGGCCGCCTCCTTGGCCTCCGCGAGCGCGCCGGCCTCTCGCGCGAGGAGCTGTTCCGTGAGGTCCTGGATCGTCGCCGTGACCCGGACGGCCTTCCCGTCGGGCCCGAGGTCGGGCCTCCACCGGAGCTTGACCTGCCGGGTCCGCCCGTCGACGAGGACGAGCCGGAGGTCGGTCTCCCTGAGATCGCCGGCCTCGAGCGACTCGCGGATCGCCGCCTCGACGCGGGCGCGGTCGTCCGGGTGGGCGAGGGCGAAGAGCGCGTCTCCCGTCACCGGTCCGGCTGCGGGGTCGAGGCCGCAGACCCGGTAGGCTTCCTCCGAGAGCACGAGGCTTCCGCCCGGGAAGTCCATCGTGAAGACGCCGACGTGGGCGATCCGTTGAGCCTCCGCGAGGCGCGCCTCGCTCTCGAGGAGGGCCCTCCGGTCTCGCTCCCTCTCGAGGGCGATGCCGACCTGCGCGGCCGCGGAGGCGAGGAAGTCGCGGTCGCGCTCGGAGTAGCGGCCGGGCGTGTCGTAGTCCTGGACCGCCATGACGCCGATGACGCGCGCCCCCTTCTTAAGCGGGGCGCCGAGCCAGGAGGCGGCCGGCGCGCCGACGCTCTCGACCTCGCCCCGCGCCTCGAGGGCGGCGAAGAGCTCGGGCGTCAGGACGAGGGGCTCGCCCGTCCGGAAGACGTACGCCGAGACGCCGCGGCCGAGCTCGAGGCGCGGCGGCAGCGGCTGTGCTTCGACGGCGTAGACGCAGTCGAACTGGCCGGAGGCCGGGTCGTGGACGAGGACGAAGAAGTTCTCGGCGCAGAGAACGCCGCGAAGCGCCTCGTGGACGAGGGAGAGGAACTCCTGCGGGTCCGGGGTCGAGGCGAGGCCCTGCATGATCTCGAGGAGCGTCTGCCGCTCGATCTCGGCCCGCTTCCTCTCCGTGACGTCGGAGAGGACGCCGCGGAGGAGCCAGACGCCCGCCGCCCCGTCGCGCGTCACCTCGGCGTCGTCGCGCACCCACACGGTCCGCCCGTCCCGGGCCTTCATCCGGTACTCGAGGCGGACGAGGGCCCCCTCGCGCAGCGCGGCCTTCACGGCGAGGCGGAGCTTCTCGCGGTCCGGCGGCTCGACGAGGTCGAGCCAGCGGACGCGCCCCTCGAGGAAGTCCTCCGGCGCGTACCCGAGGAGCTCGACGACCTTCGGCCCGAGGTAGCGCCACCTCCCGCCGACCTCGTCGAGGTAGACGGTCGCCGGGCTCTGCTCGACGAGCGCCTTGTACCGCGCCTCGGCCTCTTCGATGCGCGCCTGCGACGTCTGCCGGACGGAGCTGTAGAGGAGGAACGCCGCGGCGGCGAGGAGCCCGCCGCCGAGACGGATCCAGGCGCCCGGGCCGCGGATCTCGGAGACGTACGCGCGGCTCGGGCGGACGACGGCGACCCAGGTCCGTCCGTGGAGCGCGAGGGGGATCAGCGCGCGGACCGGGCCGTCGCCGGGCCGGCCCTCCACGGCCTCGGGCCCGGCTGGCGGGACCTGCGGCCCGGTGCGGGAGGGGACGAAGACGGCGAGCTCGGCGGGCCGCCCCGTCACGTCGAACAGCGAGAGGTCGACGTCGTGGACGTTCACGCCGGCGAGCGCCGCCCGGGCGAGGTCGGCGAGCCGGAAGGCGCTGAAGACGTAGCCGGCGAGCTCCTGTCGCCGCTCCTCGACCGTGGAGGCCCGGGCGTCGTGGCGGTAGACGGCCCGGACGAGGAAGGCGTCGTGCTCCTCGCGCTCGGGGCGCGCGGAGCCGAGGAGAGGGCTGAGCGTCGTCTCCCCGGAGTCGCGGGCGCGGAGGAGCGCACCGAGCCGCCGCGACTCGGACGCCTCGTCGAACCCGAGCGCCCGGCCCGGAACGGGGGGCTCCACGTAGAGCGCGGGGAAGTACTCGGCCGCGGGGGCGGCGGGGACGGGCCTGCCGCCCGCGCCGATGTTGAAGATCGTGAACGACGGGAGGCCTCCGGCGCGCTGCGCGCTCTCGAACGCCTCCCGCTCTCCTTCCGGGACGCGGGGCGCCCAGCCGAGGGCGCGCGTCGTCCCGAGGCTCCTGAAGAGGGGCCGGGCGAACCGGCCGAACTCGTCCCGGCCGACGTCCCGGCCGACCTCGGACGACGCCTCGAAGAACGCCGCGAGCGCCGCGAGGTTCTGGTCGTTCCGGTCGATCGTCTCCTCGAAGGCCGCGACCATCTCCCGGGCGTCCGCCTCGAGGCGTTGCTTCACCTCCCGGTCGCGATAGACCCACGACATCACGAACGAGAAGAGCGCGAGCGCGACGAGGCCGCTCGAGAGGGGCCAGGCGAGGGCGTCGCGGACGCTCTCGCGCCGCAGCCGCCGGGCGAGGACGAGGAGCCCGGGAGCGGCAGCGAGGACCCCGATGAACGTTCCGACCCACATCCCCGCCGCGAGGCGGGCAGCGGAGGCCGCGGACGGGACACGGGCCGCGGAGAGGCCGGCGGCGACGGCGAGCGGGTAGATCCAGCAGGCCGCGGCGAGGAGGACGATGGCCCGGAGGACGAGGCGGACGGGTCCCGGAGGGAGCGGACCGACCCACCGCCGGAGGGCGAGGGCGGCGAGCCAGGTCTGGAAGACCGCGACGGCGGGGAGCGCGAGGGCGAGGGCGACGTGGTCCGACGCGGGGCCTGACGTGAGGTTGAATGCGAGGGAGCCGAGGAAGACGCCGGGCAGGAGCCCCGGCCCGAAGACGACGACCGCGGCGAGCGCGATGCCGAAGGCGGGTGCGAAGAGGCTGAGAAGGTCGGGAGGGACGCGGAAGAGGAGGCCGAGGTGCGCCGCGCCGAGATAGAGGGCGGCGAGCACGAGGTTCCCGCCGGCGAGCCGGGCCCTCCGAAGGGCGCGTTCGGCATCAGTCGCCACTCGGGGTCTCCGCCTCGTCGAGGATCCGGTGGAGCGCGTCGTAGTCGAAGCGCTCGGCGAGCTCGCGGACGGTCCGGGCGAGCGCCGGGCTCTCGTCCGCGAGGGCGTCGGCCAGGACGAGGACCCGGTCGAGGTCGGCGCGCACGAGGGCCGCGCGGAGCCCGGAGCGGACCGGCTCGGGGATCGGCCCGCTGGCGGCGGCCGTCGCCGTCGCCGCCTCGCCCCCGTGGACCCATCGGATCCCCAGGCAGCGGCCGACGGCTCGGAACAGCTCGTCCTCGCGGATCGGCTTGCTGACGAAGGCGTCGCCCCCGGCGGCCTCGACCTCCCGGCGGTCCTCCTCGAACGCGCTCGCGGTGACGGCGACGATGGGGAGGTGCCGCCCCGTCTCGGCGGCGCGGAGGGCGCGCGTCGCGGAGAGGCCGTCCATGCCGGGCATCCGGAGGTCCATCAGGACGAGGTCCGGGTCCCAGGAGGCGGCGAGCTTCACGGCCTCGCTCCCGTCCGCGGCCGTCCGGACGTGGAAGCCGACCCGGCCGAGCATCTGCAGGAGGATCTCCCTGTTCTCCGGAAGGTCGTCGACGACGAGGATCCGGCGCCGCGGCTCGCCGGGAGCGAGCCGGACGGCGTGGTGCGGCGCAGCGGGCCCGCCCGGGGCGGCGCACGCGGGAGGTGCGGCGGAAGGGGCAACCGGGAGCGTGAGCGTGAAGACGCTGCCCTCGCCGGAGCGGCTCCGGACGGTGATGTCGCCTCCGAGGAGGCGCGCGAAGCCCCGGCTGATGGCGAGGCCGAGGCCCGTCCCGCCGGTGGAGCGACGGCCCGCCTCGGCCTGCTCGAAGCGCTGGAAGAGTCGGGGGAGGTCCTCCGCCGCGATCCCGGGGCCGGTGTCCTCGACGTCGGCGCGGAGGAGCGGCGCGCCGTCGCCGCTCGCGGCGGCCGAGACGCGCAGGGCGACCGAGCCCTGCCCGGTGAACTTCACCGCGTTGCCGAGGAGGTTGATGAGGATCTGCCGGAGCTTCTTCTCGTCCGTCACGACGTGTCGGGGAACCGTCGCGTCGCGCTCGACCATTAGGGAGAGCCCCTTCTCCTGCGCGCGGAGGCGGAACATCGACTCGAGGTCCCAGAGGAGGGCGTGCAGGTCCGTCTCGGCGGCGGCGACGGTGACGCGCCCTGCCTCGATCTTCGACATCTCGAGGACGTCGTCGATCAGGGCGAGGAGGTGGGCGCCGCTCCGGACGATCGCGTCGACCTGCGCGCGGTGCCGCGCGGAGAGGCCCGGGTCGCCGAGGAGGAGCTGCGAGAAGCCGAGGATGGCGTTCAGCGGCGTCCGGATCTCGTGCGACATGCTCGCGAGGAAGACGCTCTTGGCCCGGTTCGCCGCCTCGGCGGCGTCGCGCGATTCGGCGAGCTTCCTCGCCTCGCCCGCCAGGACGTGGTCGGTGACGTCCTGGAGCGTCCCGACGGCGCGGCCGGGGCCGCCGTCCGCGGAGCGCTCGATCCGCCACCGCGCCCGGACCCACTTCACGCGGCCGTCGGGCATCCGGAGACGGTGGTCGAGCTCCCTCGGCTCTCCGTCCGAGACGGAGGCGAGATGGGCGGCGGCGAGGCGCTCGCGGTCCTCGGGGTGGACCGCGGACAGGTAGGCCGGGAAGTCGGGGAGGGCGGCGCCGGGATCGCTCTCGAGAAGCCCCCAGACCTCGCGCGACCACTCGATGCGTTCCGTCGCGAGGTCCTGCGACCAGCTGCCGAGCCCGGCGATCTCCTGCGCCTCCTCGAGGCGCGACTGGTTCGCCCGGAGCGCCTCCTCCGCGGCCTTCAGCTCGGTGACGTCCGTGATCGCCCCCGCGAGGCGCGCGGGGAGGCCCTTCGCGTCGCGGACGACCGCGCCGACGTCGCGCACCCAGGCGTACGTGCCGTCGAGGCGCCGGAGGCGGAACTCGACGTCGAAGGCCGCGGCGGACGAGAGGTACTCCTGGAAGATCGAGAAGACGCGCTCCCGGTCCTCCGGGTGGATCTCGGCGAGGAAGCTCTCGACCGTCATCGTCCGGCCGGGCTGGAGGGCGAGGAGCGGGTCGGCGTACCCGGAGGCCCGCAGCTCGCGCGTCGCGAGGTCGACGTCCCACATCGCGACCTTCCCCGCCCTCGAGGCGCGCTCGAGGAGCTCCTTCTCCCGGCGCAGCTCCGCGTCGTGCCGCTTCCTCTCCGTGACGTCGCGCGTGATCCCGAGGACCTGGGTGACGGCGCCCGAGGCGTCCTTCAGGAGGGAGGCGACGACCTCGGTCTCGACGACGCTGCCGTCCTTCCGGGGCTGGGAGAGCTCGACGGCGCTCGTCCGGGCGCTCTCGTCCCCCGCGACGTACGCGGGGACCCGCGTCCGGAAGAGCTCCTCGACGCGCCGGGCCGACTCGGGCGTCAGCGCCTCCTCGACCGGCTGGGCGAGGACCTCCTCGGGGGTGTAGCCCCGGAGCCGCTCGACCGACGGGCTGACGTACGTGAAGCGGCCCGACGCGAGGTCCATCAGCCAGATGACGTCGGTCGAGTGCTCGGCGAGGAGGCGGTAGCGGGCCTCGCTCTCGGCGAGGGCGCGTTCGAACCGCTTCCTCTCGCCGATGTCGCGGGCGAAGACGAACGTCGGCTCCCCGGAGCCCGGGGCCGACGCCGAGGCGTTCACCTCGACCTCGACCACGGCGCCGTCCTTGCGGCGGAAGCGGCGCTCGACGAAGCCGCGGAAGGGAGCTGCGCCCTCCGCGGCGGAGGAGAGGAAGGGCGCGTCGGCCGGGTCGGCGGCGAAATCGCCCGGCGTCATCTCGAGGAGCTCGGGGCGCGAGTAGCCCGTGAGCGCGCCGAACGCCGCGTTCGCCTCGAGGAGGCGCCCGCTCCCGGAGAAGAGGGCGAAGCCCTCGGAGGTCGTCTCGAGGGCGCGGTGGTACCGGAGGAGGGTCTTCTCCGCGGCCGAGATCTCGTGGACGACGAGGAGTTGCAGGACGGACGAGGCGTCGCCGAGGAAGCGGGCGTGCACCTCGGCGTCGAACGTCGTGCCGTCCTTCCGGCGGTGCGTCTCGCGGAACCCGCGCCCGAGCGTGACGGGAATCTCCGCGGAGCTCTGCGGGCGGCCGCCCTCCGCGGAGCGGAGCTCCTCGAGCCGCGCGGAGCGGAGCTCCTCCACGCTCCGGCCGTAGAGCTTGGCGGCCCGATCGTTCGCCTCGAGGACCCTTCCCTCGGCGTCGGCGAGGAGGATCGCGTCGCTCGCGTAGCGGGAGAGGAGGGCGTAGCGCTCGGAGAGGGCGGCCCGTTCCTGCGCCTCCCTCCGCCGCTCGTAGAGGAGCCGGCCGAGGGCCCCGACGAGAAGAGTCGTCAGGAGCTGGACGAGGGCGAGCGCCGGGCCCGCGCCGCGGAAGAGGGCGAGGGCCGCCTCCGGGGGCGGGACGAGGAGGAGCGAGGCGGCCTCTCCGGCCGCCGCCGCCGCTCCGGCGGCGAGGACCGGGACGAGGCTCTTCTGCCACGTGATCCCGCGGCGCCGCAGCAGGGCGAGGGCGCCGGCGGAGAGGGCGAGGTCGAGGACGACGCCGGCGACTCCGGCCGCCG
>JBDIBE010000164.1:0-7125 GCA_039812785.1 Thermoanaerobaculia bacterium
GGAACCTCTCGCTCTCCTGCAACCACTGCGAGGCGCCCGTCTGCGCGGAGTCGTGCCCGACGGGGGCGATGCACCGCCGCCCCGACGGCGTCGTCCTCGTCGACGCGGAGAGGTGCATGGGCTGCCGCTACTGCGAGTGGGCCTGCCCCTACGGCGCGCCGCGCTTCGACGACGAGCGGGGCGTCATGACGAAGTGCACGCTCTGTGCGGACCGCCTCGAGGAGGGGCTCGCCCCCTCGTGCGTCTCGGCCTGCCCGATGCGCGCCCTCGACTTCGGGCCGCGTGACGAGATGCAGGGCGGAATCGAGGCGGCCGGCTTCCCGCTCCCCGACCCGCGCCTCACCCGGCCCGCCATGCAGCTCGTGCCGCACGCTTCGGCCCCGAGGTCGGCCGCGGAAGGCTCCGTCGCGAACCGGGAGGAAGTGGAGTGAAGGAGGGCTCGCTCGTCGCCTTCACGCTCCTGACGCAGGCGGCCGTCGGCGCCTGCTGGGCCGCCCTCGCGCTCCAGATCGGGGCCGAGCGGGCGGGCGTGCGGGACGGCGCCGCGGGCGCGATCCTCCTCGTCGCCTTCCTCGCGGCGCTCGCCGGCCTCGCGGCGTCGTTCCTCCACCTCGGCCGGCCGTCGAACGCCTGGCGGGCGCTCAAGAACCTCCGCGCCTCGTGGCTCAGCCGGGAAATCCTCTTCGCCTCGGCCTTTACGGCGGCCCTCGGCGCGTCGGCTCTCCTCCCGCTCCCCGGTCTCGCGAGCCCGTTCCTTCGCGGCTTCGCGGAAGGGCTCGCCGCCGCCTTCGGCCTGGCGCTCCTCTACGCGATGACGATGGCCTACCGGCTGCGGACCGTCCCCGCGTGGGACCGCGCCACGACGAACGCCGCGTTCCTCGCTTCGACCCTCGGCCTCGGCGCGCTCACGGCGGCGGCCGTTCTCGCGGCCGGCGGCGGTCTTCACGCTCTCCCCGGCTTCTCCCTGGCCCGGCTCGTCCTCGTTGCCCTCGCCTTCCACCTCCTCGGCGTCGCCGCGGCGCTCCTCTGGCTCCGAAGCCTCGCCACGGGCAGCCGCACCGAGCGGGAGAGCCTCGCGCGCGTCGTGGCGCAGCCGCTCCTCCTCCGGGCCCGCGTCCTCCTCTCGGCGTTCGCCGTCGCCGCCGGCCTTGCGGCCCAGATGGCTCCCGGCCGGGCGTGGCCGCCGATCGCCACGTGCCTCCTCGCGTTCGCGGCGGAAGCCGCGGGCCGCGCGCTCTTCTACGAGGCGCGCGTCCGCGAAGGGCTCTGAGCGACCGGGTGTCGCGCGGCCTCGAGGCGATCTACCCGAGCGCGTCCCACTGCCGCCGGTACCACTCCGCCAGCTGCGGGTAGTTCAGCGAGCGGACCTGGAACGTCCACTCCCCGGGGAAGCGCCGGCGCCGCTCGCGCAGCGTCTCCTGCCACGTCGGGAGGATCGGGCCGAGGAGCTCGCCGCCGCGGTTCAGCGAGGCGTCGAGGAGGGCGATCACCTCCCGCATCGACGGGATCCGCGGCACGACGACCTTGCCGAACGACTCGACCCCCTTCGGCGTGTTCCGGCTGTCCTCGACCTCGAATCCCCGCTTCTGCCGGCGCGCCATCAGGAACCCCCGCGTCGGGGAGGCCGTCAACGCCGGCTCCGCCGCGAACGACGCGAGGAAGTACGGCCCGGCAGGCTGGCGACGCGGGGGCCGCCCTGTCTCGACGCCGGGCGGGGGACAGGTGATGACGTAGACCTCGTCCCCCGCAGTCAGCTTCGCCGCATAGATCCTTCCCTGGTCCTCGCTCAGCCAAGGGACGAGGTGCCGCGGCCTGAAGTCGAGGTCGAAGTCGGAAGCGCTCATGTAACGAAGGATCCACCCGGGGGCCGGACAGATGGCGTACCGGGCACGGACTCCAGATGTCCAACTCCCGCTCGCATCCTTCCCGGTGATCGCGCCTCCGCGGCCCGGCGAGCGCGACCGAAAAGGAGGAGAGAGCGTGAAGCCTGCCTCGAAGCCCCAGTTCGCCTCGGTCGAGCAGCCGTTCGGCTGCGACTCCCCCCGGCCACATTGCCCGATCTGCGGGAAGTCCGCCCTGAAGGTGGACGACGACGGCCTCGCCTGCGTCGACCCCTGCCCGCACCTCGCGTTCGTCTTCGTCGGCGAGGTGGGCGAGTTCGAGTACCGCTCGCCCTCCTTCGAGAGGAAGGCCGCGCGCCGCCGCCTCCACGACCTCGATCTCGGGAAGCTCCGCAGGCTCCTCGAGCGGATCGGCTACGGCAACGAGCTCCTCGCCCTCGAGATCACCCATGGCGGCATGGCCTGCGGCCCCGTCTGGTACACCGACGTCTACGGATTCGACTACGGGACGGTGGCCGACGAGGAAGAAGCCGGGGAGCCGGCCGCCGCCGCCGCCGCAGGCGCGTGATGGTCGCGCGAGTCCGATCGTGAACGCGAACCAGCCCCTCGAGCGCCGGACGTGCGAAGCGGACCGCCTCTTCGCCGAGCACCCGGCTCCCGGCGCCTCGTCGCGAAGCGCTTCGCCCGGGGCGTGAGCGAAGGGAGCCGAGCCGCGGCGCGCCGTCGCACGCCGCGGCTCGGGCCGGCCTCTACTTCTTCGCCACCATCGGCGGCTGGTACTCGGGGACCTGGTTCTTGATCGGCGCCACCGTCTTCAGGTAGGCGAAGACGGCCTTCAGGTCCTCTTCCGTGGCGCGGCCGTAGGCGGGCCAGGGCATCGGCGGGGCGATCGGGCGGCCGACGCCGAGGTGCTTGCCCTCCTTGATCGCCTTGACGAAGTTCGCCTCCGTCCAGGCGGCGAGGCCCGTCGCGTCGGAGGTGAGGTTCGCGGCGTAGCTGACGCCCCACGGCCCGGCGAAGGCGGTGTTCGTCGCGGCGCCGGCCCAGACCCACCCCTTCGGGTCGGGCGCGAAGTTCTTCGGCACCTTGAACTCGGCGGGGTGGCCCGAGAGGCGGCGCGACATGTCGGGCTCGGGCCCCTTCGGCCCCATCTTCATCGGCGTGTGGCAGTCGTCGCACCCCATGATCGCGACGAGGTACTGGCCGCGCGCGACCTCGGGCGAGGCCCCGAAGGTGAGCGGCTTCTTCGCGGGCTCGGTGGCGAGGAGCGCCCCGGAGGCGAGGAGCGCCGCCGCGGCGCCGGCGAAGGCGGCTCGGCGGGCGGTCCCCGCGAAGGCGCGGGAAGAGAAGGATCGGGCAGCGGGCGAGGTCGTCGTCATCGGATCTCCCTCCGGTTGTCGGGTGGCAGGTGTCTTCTACGGCTCTGTCGAACGAAAGTTACGCGGCCCGCGCGAGCGCGGCCTCGAGCTCGCGCTGCGTCGCGAGGGCGACGGGGCCCTCGGAGGGGAGCGAGGCGGCGCGTGCGAGGACGCGGCCCACCTTCGCCGCCGGGACGGCCGGGAGGTGCGACGGGAGGAGCCACGACGGCTCGAGCGCGGCGACGGAGCGGAGCGACTCGGCGTACCGCTCGGGGCGGACGTCGAGGAGCCACGGGGAGTTCGCGCGGCAGAACCACGACATCCCGTCGAGGCCGTCGCTCTCGCGGGCGTCGTCGAGCATCGGCGTGTCCACGGGCACGACGGCGCCGAAGGCGTCGGAGGCGAAGACGATGCGCGACGTCTCGTCGAAGACGGCGACCGTCGAGGGGCAGTCGTACATCGGCGGGCGGAAGAAGCGGAGGACGCGGTCGCCGACGTCGAGCCCCTCGCCCGCGTTCACCCAGGTGACGCGCGGCATCGGGACGGAGTGCGTCGACGAGAGCTTCCCCGTCGAGACCTGGTTGAGGACGACGCGGGCCTTCGGCGCGCGGCGGAGGACGGCGTCGAGGCCTCCGGCGTGGTCTCCGTCGGCGTGCGAGACGACGATCCAGCGGAGGTCGTGCGGGTCGACGAGAGACTCGAGCGCGGCGACGAAGGCGTCGCTCCCGTGCCCCGTCCCGGTGTCGATCAGGACGGGCTCTGCGCCGAGGAGGAGGAAGGAGCGGACCGGGAGGAAGCCGACGCCGGGGACCGGCTCGGCGCTTCGGATCACGGCGACGTCGGGGCGGATGCGGAAGGTGGCGTCCATGTCTCGTGTGTCTCCTGTGGGCCTCAAGTTGTGGCGGAGACGGACGGGGGGCCACCTAAGAAACGACTAACGGCTCCTAAGAATTCACTAAGCGACGGGCGCTGCGGTAACCTCCGCCCGCCGTGAGAGTTCCGGAGTACGTCGCACGCGGGCTCGAAGGGCTCGCGGCGATCCACGTCGCGACGCGCGACGCCTCCCTCGTCCCCGACGAGGTGATGGCCGCGGCCGCCGTCCTCTCGAGGAACGGGGAGAGGCTCACCGTCTACCTGCCCGACGCCACCTCCGCGACGAGCCTCGCGAACCTCCGGGAGAACGGGGCGATCGCCGTCGGCCTCTCCGAGCCGCGGACGCACCGGACGGTGCAGCTGAAGGGGACGGCGGAGGAGATCCGTCCCGCGCGGGAAGACGAGCGCGAGGCGGTGCTCCGCCACGCCGCGTCGTTCGACGCGCAGGTCGAGGCGATCGGCCTTCCGCCAACAGTCCTGCGCCGCCGGGCGAAGTGGCCCTGCCACGCCGTGACGTTCGAGGTCGCCGGCGCGTGGGAGCAGACGCCGGGACCGGGCGCGGGCGCGCCCCTCGCGCCGGAGAAGCGCGCGTGACCGGCCGCCTCGCCGCGCTCTCGCGCTGCTTCCAGGGGATCATCCCCGGCACGCTCGCGACCTGCGCGCCGGACGGGACGCCGAACGTCACCTACCTGAGCCAGATACGGCAGGTCGACGAGCGGCACGTCGCGATCTCGCGGCAGTTCTTCAACAAGACGAGCCGCAACCTCGAGGCGAACCCTCGAGCGACGGCCGCCGTCGTCGACCCCGTGACGTTCGAGGCGTGGAAGCTCGGCCTCCGGTACGTCCGCTCCGAGGTCGACACGCCGCTCTTCGTCGAGATGGCGCTCCGGATCGAGGCGATCGCCTCGCACACCGGGATGAAGGGGATCTTCCGGCTCCTCTCGGCCGACGTCTGCGAGGTGGAGCGGATCGAGCGGGTCGACGGCTTCCTCGTGCCGCTCCCGGGCGGGGCCTCGTGCGAGACGCCGGTGACGCCGGGGCCGATGACGGAGATCCGCGCTCTCTCGATCGTCTCCTGCCGGATCAACCGCGCCCCCGACCTCGAGTCGCTCCTTTCGGACGTCCTCTCCGCGCTCGACGAGGTCTTCGGCTTCCGGCACTCGATGGTCCTCCTGCTCGACGAGAACGGGCGGACGCTCACGACGATCGCGAGCCACGGCTACGGCGAGAGCGGCGTCGGCGCGGAGGCCGCCGTCGCGCAGGGGCTCATCGGCACCGTCGCGGTGACGGGCGCCCCGCTCCGGCTCTCGGGAATGGAGTCGCTCCTGCGCTACTCGCGCGCGGTGCGCGGCTCGGTCGAGGCGGCGGGGGGCGGAGCGGGGCTTCGCCGCGAGATCCCGCTGCCGGGGCTCCCCGACGCCGAGAGCCAGCTCGCGCTGCCGCTCCTCGTCGAGGACCGTCTCCTCGGCGTCCTCGCCGTCGAGAGCCGCGACCCGCTCGCCTTCGCCGAGTGGCACGAGGAGTTCCTCCTCGTCCTCGCGAACCAGATCGCCATCGGCATCGACCGCCTCTCGGAGTCTCCGGAGGAGGAGTCCGCCGGGCCGGGCGAGAGGGAGGAGCCGGCGCCCGCGCCCGCAGCGCCGGCGCACGCCTTCACCTGGTTCCGTTCCGACGAGTGCGTCTTCGTCGACGGCGAGTACCTGATCCGGAACGTGCCGGGGAAGATCCTCTGGAAGCTCCTCCGCGCCTTCCGCGACGAGGGGCGCCGCGAGTTCTCGAACCGCGAGCTGCGCCTCGACGCCTCGCTCGGCCTGCCGGCGGTGAAGGACAACCTCGAGACGCGGCTCATCCTCCTCCGAAAGCGGCTCGAGGCGAAGTGCCCGGGCGTGCGGATCGTCCCGGTGCGCCGGGGCCGCTTCGCGCTCGAGGTGGAGGGCGCGGTCACGCTCGAGGAGCGCGACGGGGCCTGAGCCTCAGACGACGAGGGCGCTCGGGGCCGCGAGGCTCTCGGCGCGGAGGGCGGCGACGACCGCGGGGACGTCGTCGGTGACGAGCGAGGCGGCGCCGAGCCGCGCGAAGCGGACGGCCTCCGCGGGGTCGTTCACGGGCGAGACGTGGACGGCGATCCCCTCCGCGGACGCCTCGGCGAAGAGGCGGTCGGAGGCGAGCGCCATCGCGGGGGCGATGCCGCGGCAGCCGTTCGGGAGGTTCGGCCAGAGGCGCCCCTCGGGGCGGTAGACGGTGCCGTCGTAGCAGAAGGCGGTCTCCAGCTCGGGCTGCGCCTCGCGCGCCCTGCGGATCGGCTCGGGCGCGCTGCTCGCGACGACGCTCCGATCGAGCGCGTGGAGCTGCGTCAGGAGCGCGGCGACGCGGAACTCGAGGAGGCCGGGGCGCGGCGAGGGGCCGGGCTTGAGCTCGACGAGGAAGCGGCCGTCGTGCCCGTAACGGAGGAGGACGTCGCGCAGGAGCGGCACCGAGCCCGTCCTCTCGCCGCGGACGAGGACGACGCGCGCGAGGTCGGGGACGCAGAGGCTCGAGATCGCGACGCGCTGGTTCCCGAGGACGACCTCGGCCTCGGCGGAGACGACGACCTCGCCGTCGGCCGTGAGGCGGACGTCGAGGTGGAGCGCGTCGGCGCCGTCGGCCTCGGCCAGGTCGAAGGCCTCGACGGTGTTCTCGACGGCCTCCCGGGCCGAGCCGCGACGGGCGACGACGAGGGGCGTACCGCTTCGGAAGACGTTCATTCCGCGAGGGATTATCCTCGCGCACGATGAAACCGCGAGGGGGCTCACGCTCCGGGCCGCCGAGGCGGCCCACCGGACGCCCGCCGGCCCGCCCCGGCGCCCGTCCTCCTTTCCGGCCCGACGACCGTTCGCGCCCGCGCCCCGACGGAGGCGGAACGGGACGCTTCTCCGACCGTCCCCGCGAGGGGTCGGCCGACCGCCCGCCGTTCCGCCGCGACGACCGCCCGGCCGGGCCGCGTCCGGAGCGCCCGCCGTTCCGAAGGGACGACCGCCCCCCGTTCCGGCGGGAGGACCGAGGCGGCGAGCGCC
>JBDIBE010000165.1:0-7115 GCA_039812785.1 Thermoanaerobaculia bacterium
GTACGCCTCCTTCCGAGCGAGGCTGCGCCGCGCGGACTCGCCCGGCTCGCGCGGGCCGGCCGGGAGGCCGTCGAGGGCGAGGTCGAAGCGCGGCCCCCCGGCTTCGCCGATCCGAAGTCCCCGGGAGGAGACGAAGACGGGCGGAAGCCTCTGGCCGTTCAGGAGGGAGACGGGGACGAGGGCGTACCAGGCGAGGAGGCTCTCGCCGCCGCTCCAGGTGGGCCGGTCGGGCGTCTCGGCCGAGGGAAGCTCGGTCCCTCCGCGCGTCGCGTCGCTCGGCAGGGGCACTCTCAGCGCGGCCGCCGCGCCGGAGAACCCCATCCGGTTCGCGAAGCCGAGGAGGATCAGCTCCCGCCGCCCGTCGCCGTCGACGTCGACGGAGGCGCTCGGGTAGTGGTGGCCCGAGGCGTAGAACGCCGAGAGCACTCTCCTGCGGGAGACGTCGCAGACGAAGGTCGTCGACGGCCAGAGCGGAACCTGCTGGAAGGCGACGGCGACCTCGTCGACTCCGTCGCCGTCCGCGTCGAAGGGGTAGAGCGCCCCCGGCAGGAACGTCTTCGCGAAGCCCTGGAAGGCGTACGACGGGTCGGGCAGGGACATCTCCCACGCGACGCGCCCGGAGAGCGGGTCGAGCACCTCGAGCGCCTTCTTCGGCTCGTCCCGCCCGCCCCGGACGGCGACGGCTCCGACGCGGCCCTCCCCGAGCCGGGCGAGCGCGACGTCCCGTCCCGGCTCCGCCCGCTCGCGGCGCCAGAGGATCCGCCCCTCGCCGTCGAGCGCGAGTGCCGCGCCGGCCCCGTCGGAGACGATCCGCGTCAGGCGTGGGCGGTTCCACGGGAAGACGGGGACGAAGGCGAGGGCCGCGAGGAGGAGCGCGAGCGCCGCCGCGCCGCCGAGGAGGAGCGGCTTCCTGAGACGGCGCGGGGCCCGCCGCGCGCGCCGCGCGCCGAGGTCGGCGAGGACGTCGGCTGCCGTCGCATAGCGCCTCTCGCGGTCCTTCGCGAGGAGGCGCGCGACGACCGCGGCGAGCCACGGGGGGGCCTCCGGGCGGAGCTTGCGGACCTCCGGCGGCTCCTGCCGGATGTGCGCGACGATCGTCCCGATCGCCGAGTCGCCCCGGAGCGGGACCTTCCCCGCGAGCATCTCGAAGAGGACGACGCCGAGGGAGTAGAGGTCGCTCCGCGCGTCGAGGAGGTCGCCGAGGGCCTGCTCGGGAGAGAGGTACTCGACCGTCCCGACGAGCCCCTCGGTCTCCGTCACGCGCGTCTCCGTCCCCTCCCAGTGCCGCGCGAGGCCGAAGTCGGCGAGCTTCACCTCGCCGGAGGCCGCGATCAGGATGTTCCCCGGCTTCACGTCGCGGTGGACGATGCCGAGGGCGTGGAGGTCGGCGAGGGCGCGGAGGACCTCCGACCCGAGGGCGACGACGCGCTCCGGAGGGAGCGGGCCGCGCGAGAGAAGCTCGCGGAGCGACTCCCCCTCGACGAGCTCCATGGTCAGGAAGACGGTGTCCCCGGCCTGCCCGATGTCGAAGACGCGGACGAGGCGCGGGCTCGCCGCGTCGCGCGTGACCGCGACCTCGCGGCGGAATCGCTTCAGGGCCGCCTCCGACGTCCGGTCGGCCCGCAGCACCTTGAGGGCGACCCGGCGCTTCAGCTCGCGGTCGTAGGCCTCGTAGACGACCGCGGAGCCGCCGGTCCCGAGGACGCCGCGGACCTCGTACCGCCGGCCGATCTCGGTCCCCGGCGCGAAGAGCCGGACGGGCAGGGCGACGCCGTCGCCCGCCCCGGGCGCGTCCTCGCCCCGCTCGGGTCTCCGCTCGTCGGACAGAAGCGGCTCTCCTTGCGCCGATCATAGGGCCGGCGCGGCGCGCGCCGCCCGGTCAGAAGAGAAAGTCCGTCGACAGGAAGCTCGACCGGCGGTTCCGGAGGACGTCCTCGAGGATCGCCGTATTCGCCGGGGTCTGCTTGGCGGCGACGAGCGTGCGGATCGTGAAGACCCGGAGGGCGTCCGTCACCGAGAGCGTCCCCTCCGCCGAGTCCTTCCGCCCGGTGAACGGGAACGCGTCCGGCCCGCGCTGGCACTGCGAGTTCAGGTTCACGCGGCAGACCTGGTTCACGAGCGGGTCGACGAGCCTCGCGAGGGCCTCCGGGTCCTGCCCGAAGAGCGCGACCTGCTGGCCGTAGTCCGACTCGGTGATCGCCCGGACCGGCTCCTCGACCGACGAGAACCTCACGACCGGGACGAGAGGCCCGAACTGCTCCTCGCGGAAGAGGCGCATCGCGGGCGTGACGCCCGAGACGACCGCCGGGAAGAAGAGGCTTCCCGCGGCCGCGCCCCCGCCGGGGTTCGCGACGACGGCGCCCTTGCCGACGGCGTCCTCGACGAACGCGGCCATCGAGGCGGCCTTCCCCGGCTCGGGGAGAGGCGTCACGCGGACGCCGCCGTCCCACGGCATTCCTGGCGGGAGGGCCTCGACGGCCGCGGCGAGGCGGGCCGTGAAGTCGTCCGCCACGCTCTCGTGGACGAAGACGACCTTGATCGCCGTGCAGCGCTGCCCGTTGAACGAGAGCGCCCCGAGGACGCACTCGGAGACGGCGAGGTCGAGGTCCGCGTCGGGGAGGACGATGGCGGGGTTCTTCGCCTCGAGGCCGAGGACGCAGCGGAGCCGGTGCGGCTTCGGGTGCTGCGCCCGGATCAGGTCGGCGACGCGGCTCGTCCCGATGAAGGCGAGGACGTCGACCTTCCCCGACGAGACGAGCGGCGTGACGACCGTCCTCCCGTCGCCGTGGACCGACCCTACGACGCCGGGCGGGAACGACTCGGCGAAGGCCGAGAGGAGCGGCGCGTGGAGGAGGACTCCGAACCGCGGCGGCTTGAAGATCACCGGGTTCCCCATGACGAGCGCGGGGATCAGCGTCGTGAACGTCTCGTTGAGCGGGTAGTTGAACGGCCCCATCGAGAGCGTCACGCCGAGCGGCGCGCGGCGGACCTGGCCGGCGATCCCCTGCTCGAGGAGGAAGCGCGAAGAGGCCCGGTCGAGGTCCTTGAGCGCCTCGAGGGTGTCCCGGACGTAGTCGACCGTCCGGTCGAACTCCTTCTCCGCGTCGGGAAGGCTCTTGCCGATCTCCCACATCAGGAGGCGGACGACCTCCGTCCGCGCCGCGCGCATCCGCCGCGCGAACTCCTCGAGGCAGCGGATGCGGGAAGCGACCGGCATCGTGGGCCACTCGCCGCGGCCGAGGTCCCACGCCTTCTCCGCCGCCGCGAGGACCTCGCGCGCCTCGTCGGCCCCGAGCGAGGGCGTCCTCCCGATGACGCGAGGCGCCGGCCCCGACGGCCCCGGCGCGAAGACGGGCGAGACGACCTCCTCGAACGGCCCGCTCCACCTCTTCAGCGCGCCCCCGCAGAGGTACGTCTCCTGGACGACGGGCCCGGCGAGGCGGTGGGCGGCCGGGATCGCGTCGTCGGACGGGAAGAGGGCGGCGAGGTCGGCGGCGTTCGGCATGGGGGCCTCCTTCCGGGGCGGCGGTCAGCGGCGGGCGAGGACGACCGTGTCGGGCGAGGAGCCGGCGTCCCACGCCTCGCGGCGCATCCCGCCGAAGACCTCCTCGACCCGGAAGCCGGCCGCGGCGAGCGCCGCCTCGAGCTCGCCCCTCCTCCACCCCTTGAGGAAGACGTTCTTCCCCGTCACGACCTCGACCGGGGGCTCCTCGCCGGGACGCCAGCGGAGCGTCGTCGGGTTGAAGACGACGGTGCCGTCGGGGCGCGGGTCCATCAGGCGGAGGAAGACGACCCTCTCCCCCTCGTCCTCGCGGACGTTGAGAGGGAGGCTCGTGACGCGCGCGTCGAGGATCCGGTCGTAGTTGAGGAGCTGGAAGAGGACCGGCGCGTCCGGCGAAAGGAGCGCGGCGAGGTGGCCGAGGAAGCGGGCCATCTGCGCCTCGTCGAGGTGCGGGAGGCCGTTCCCGAGAGACATCGCCGCGCCGAAGGGCCCCGTCACGGCGGCGCCGAGCTCGGCGAGGTCCCCCTTCACGAACTCCGGGCCCGGCCCCGCCTCGCGCGCCTCGACGAGCTGCGCCTCCGAGGCGTCGACGCCCGTGACGGCGAATCCCTCCTCCTGGAGGAAGCGCGCGTGCTCGCCCGTGCCGCAGCCGAGGTCGAGGAGCCGGCGCGACGGGCCGTTGGAGAGGACCTCGCGGAGGAACGGCGCCTCGCGCGTGATCCGCGCGGGCCAGGCGATGAGGCGCCGGTAGGAGAGGCGGGCGTAGGGGTCGGTCGGGTCGGGCTCGGCCATCGGGCCGAGTCTCGCACCCTCCCGCGTCACGCGTCGCGGAAGCGCTTCGTCTTCTTCAGCCAGCGCGCGACGCCCCAGAGGACGACGATGACCGGCATCGCACCGGCCACGGCCGCGTGGTAGACGGGACGGGCGCCCCAGGGCTGGTGCGAGAGCGAGTCGCCGAGGAGGAGCGCGCAGGAGGCGAGCATCCAGGCGGCCGTGCTGCCGTACTCCTTGATGACGACGCGCTGGAAGTGGAACTCCATCCCCTGGAGCGACGCCCGGAGGCCCGTCAGGCGCGGGACCCACCGCGGCACCCGCGCGCAGTACTCGTCGAACGGGGCTCCGAACTTCCCGCGGAGGAAGCTCTCCTCCGCCGCGACGATCGCGACGTAGCCGACGAGGAAGAAGGGGACCCCGACGGCCCACGCGACGGGCGCGTTCCAGATCGTCAGGAGGCCGAGGAGGACGAGGACGTTCCCGACGTAGAGGGGGTTCCGGCAGTGGGCGAAGAAGCCGCCCGTGACGAGCTCCTCCGCGTAGACCTTCCGGTCCTTCCCGCCGCGGATGATGTAGACGGTGCCGATGACGGCGACCCGGATCGCCTGCCCGGTCAGCGCGACCAGGACGCCGACGACGTCGAGGAGGTCGTCCCACCGCTCGCTCCCGCCGGGCCACGAGGGCTTCGTCAGGAGGAAGACGAGGAGGAGGACCGCCGTGAAGACGGCGTCGCGCGTCTTGAAGAGGAAGTTCCCCCAGGCGACGAGGAGCCCGGGGGCGGCGGGGCGCGCGGCCGGGGCCTCGGCCTCCGTCACTTGACCGCCACCACCCCGGCGAAGTTGTACCAGCGGAAGAACTCCTGGACCTTCGAGAAGCCGTTCGCGCGGAGGAGCGCCTCGTTCTCGTCCATCCGGTAGGGGACGAGGACGTTCTCGAGCGCCTCCCGCTTCTGCGAGATCTCCATCTCGGAGTAGCCGTGCCGCCGCTTCATGCCGTAGTAGTGGTCGATGAAGAGGCGGTTGAAGAGCGTGTCGCTCTCGATCACCTTCTCGACGAGGATGAGGGCCCCGTTGTCGCCGAGGCCCGAGGCGATCGTCCGGACGACCCGCTCGCGGTGGAGCGGCCGGACGAACTGGAGCGTGAAGAGCATCACGGCGACGGAGCCCCCCTCGACCGAGAACGGCTCGTTGAGGTCGAGGAAGTGGACCTCGCGGACGCGCGGGCTCGGCGCGGCGGCGAGCTTGGCCTTCGCCCGCTCGATCATCTCGCGCGAGTTGTCGAAGCCGACGAAGCGGACGTCGTGCGGGATCGCGTGCTCGAGCGCGAGCATCGTCGTCGCCGTCGAGCAGCCGAAGTCGAAGAGCGTCGTGCCGGGAGCGGCGAAGTCGGCGGCGAGCTCGGTCGTCATCCGCTGGATCTCGCCGTAGAACGGCACCGAGCGGTTGACCATGTCGTCGAAGACGCCGACGGTCCTCGAGTCGAACTTGAAGTCCGACGCCTTCCGGTCCGCGGCGAAGATGTCGTCCGTCGGGACGCCGCCCGGGGTGATCGGCACGGGCATCGTGCCGACCCCGGCGTCCGGCCCGTCGGCGCGCTTCCTTCCTGTCATTCCGCGTTCTCCTGGCTCGTCCGCGCGAGGGCGATGAGCCCGCGCACGACGACCCGCATGTGGGCCTCGTCGATGCCGCATTTCGCCGCGTAGGCGAGGACGCGCTGCTCGACCTCGCGCTCGCGGTCGGGGTCGAAGACGGGGATCCCGGCGGCCTTCTTCAGGCGGCCCGCCTCGAGGGCGAGCTCGACGCGGCGACGGATGACGTCGACGAGGGCGCGGTCGTTCTCCTCGATCTTCCCGCGCAGGCGCGTCAGCTCCGGGAGCTCCGGGTGGTCGTGCGAATGGGTCACGGCGTCCTCCGCTCGGGGAGCCTCCGCCCCGCGGCGCGCGCGAAGGCGTCGAGCCGCTCCATCATCCCGGCGAACTGCGCCGGCTCGAGCGCCTGGTCGCCGTCGGAGAGGGCCTCCTCAGGCCTGGGGTGGACCTCGACGATGAGCCCGTCGGCCCCCGCCGCGATCGCCGCGTACGCGAGCGGCGCGACGAGCTCGGTCTTCCCTCCCGCGTGGCTCGGGTCGACGATGACGGGAAGGTGGGTCTCCTTCTTCAGGATCGGGATCGCCGAGACGTCGAGCGTGTTGCGGGTCATCGGCTCGAAGGTCCGGATCCCGCGCTCGCAGAGGATGACGTCGCGGTTCCCCTGCGCCATGACGTACTCGGCCGCCATGAGGAGCTCGTCGAGGCGCGCCGAGAGGCCGCGCTTCAGGAGCACGGGCCGGCGGGTCCGCCCGACCTCGGTCAGGAGCGGGAAGTTCTGCATGTTCCGCGCGCCGATCTGGATCACGTCGACGAGCTCGGCGGCGTGCTCGACGTGCCGGGTGTCCATCACCTCGGAGACGATCGGGAGGCCCGTCTCGGCGCGGACGCGGGCGAGCATCTCGAGCCCCTCCTCCCCGAGCCCCTGGAAGGAGTAGGGCGAGGTGCGCGGCTTGAAGGCGCCGCCCCGGAGCATCACGGCCCCGGCCGAGCCGACCGCGCGCGCCGTCTCGAGGAGCATCCCCTCCCCCTCGACGGAGCAGGGGCCCGCGATGACGGCGAGGGCGGGGCCGCCGACGTCGACCGTGCCGCCCGCCGCGGGGACGCGGACGACGGTCGCGCCGGCCGCCGACTCGCGGGCCGCGAGCTGGTACGGCTTCCTGACCGGCGTGACCGACTCGACGCCGGGGAGGACCATGAGAGCCGCCATGTTCATCGGCGTCACGTCGCCGACGGCCACGAGGACGGTCTTCT
>JBDIBE010000166.1:0-7108 GCA_039812785.1 Thermoanaerobaculia bacterium
CGGCCCGCGACGGCGCCGGCGAGATCCGCCAGTCGCTCCTCTCGGCCGTGAAGCGCTTCACCCGCAACCGCCCGCCCGAGGACGACCAGACTCTCGTCGTCCTCTCCATCGACGGCGAGGCCGTGGGCGAAGCGGTGGCCTGAGGCGCCGTCACGCCCCGCGCCGGGCCGCGATCGACTCCTCGAGCTCCTCGAGCGTGCGCGGCCAGTCGTCCTTCAGGAGGCGCGAGAGAGCGCGGTCGGCGAGGAGGCGGCCTCCCGTCTGGCACGTCGCGCAGTAGTTCGCCTCGTTGTCGGCGTAGACGAGCCGCTGCACCGGATCGCCGCAGTCGGGACAGGGCTTTCCGTGGCGGCCGTGGACGGCGAAGTCGGTGCGGAAGGCCGTCACCTTCTCCGGGAACTTCTCCCCCGCCTCGGCTCGCAGGCGCGTGAGCCACGTCGAGAGGGTCGCTCGCGTCGCCCCGTGGAGCCTCGCGACCTCCGCGTCGTCGAGCTTCCGGGTGAGGGCGAACGGCGACATCCGCGCCGCGTGGAGGATCTCGTCCGAGTAGGCGTTCCCGATGCCGGAGAACAGGCGAGGGTCGGTCAGCGCGCGCTTGACGGTGTGGCTCTCGGAACGGAGCGCGGCGGCGAACGCGGCGAGGTCGGCCTCGAGCGGCTCGATCCCGCCGCGCCGGAGCGAGGCGAGCTCCGCCTCGGTCGCGACGACGTGGAGCGCGGCGCGCTTCTTCGGGCTCGCCTCCGTCAGGACGAGCGTCGCCCCCGGCACGTCGAAGGCGGCGAGGCCGACCTTCTTCGGGACGGGCGCGTGCGGGGCGTCCTTCCAGTGGAAGCGCCCCGCGACCATCAGGTGGACGGCGAGGAACGGGCCTCCCTCGAGCGCGAAGACGACGCGCTTGCCGAGCCGGCGGACGGCGCGGACCGCCTTCCCCTCGGCGCTCGAGAGCGGCGGCGCGACCGTCCGGAGGAGGAACGGCGACGCGACGCGCACCCGCTCGAGGGGACGGCCCGCGAGGCGTCGCTCGAGGTGCTCGACGTAGAGCTCGACGTCGGGGAGCTCGGGCACGGCGCGGAGGCGCTACCTCGGGAACTTCCAGACGATGAAGGCGATGATCGCGTGGGCGAAGCCGGCCCAGACGATCGCGAAGGCGAAGGTCCCCCACGGGCGCCTCGTGGCGCTCACGACCGCCGCCGCGCCGCCGCCCGGCGTGACCCTCACGATCGTCGACTTCCCGCGGAGCCTCGGGACGAGGCCGCCCTTCGCCGAGTCCCAGATGCCGACCGCCGTGACCGTCTCGCCCGGGAGGATCACCTTCTCCTTCAGCGCGCAGGAGGCGAGGCCGTCCGCGGTGACCTCCCTCGTCCGCATGTCCATCCGGACCGAGCCGTCGTCGTCGGCCATCGCCTCGTCGAGCGCAGAGAACATCGCCCCGATCTTCGCGAGCCCCATCTCCCGGAACTCGGTCGTCGCGGCCCAGCGCGTCGCCCGCTCGCGCGCCTCCGCGTCGTCGAACCTCTTCTCGGGCCACTGCTCGAGGAGGCTGAAGCCGAGGAGGTTCACGTCGCCGCGGTGGGAGCGGATGACGGACGGGGCGAGGGCGAGGCCGGCCATCGTCGAGGCCGCGCCCTCGCCGCCCTGCTTGGCGTCGTACTCGTAGGCGACGCAGGCGCGTCCGCTGAAGGGGGCCTCGAGCGGGGCGCCGAGCGGCTCGATCGGCCCCCAGACGGCCTCCTCCTGCCCGTCCTCGAGCGGCAGCCCCTTCTCGGCGCGCTTCAGCGCCGCGCCGCCCGCCGGCCCGAAGACGACCTCCTTCAGCTGCGAGAAGAACATCAGGAAGCCGATCGCCCCGAAGCCCGAGAGGAGGAAGACGGGGAGCGTCTCGATCCGTCCCCAGAGGAGCCAGAGGTAGAAGCCGTAGACGGCGAGGAGGACGACGGTCGCGATGGCGCAGCCCTTCTTCAGCATGGTCCCTCCCGGTGGCGTCTCGAAGTCCCGTGGCGAGCTTGGGCGAAGTCTAACGGCTGGCGTAACGTCTGCCTCGCGGCGCCGCCGCGGGAGGTCGCGATGGAATACCGGAACCTCGGACGCTCGGGCCTGAAAGTCCCCCCGCTCTGCCTCGGGACGATGATGCTCGGCAAGTGGGGGAACCCCGACGAGGCCGAGTGCGTGCGGATCGTCCACCGGGCGCTCGACGCCGGCATCGTCTTCGTCGACACGTCGAACAACTACGGCGACGGGACGTCGGAGGAGATCGTCGGGAAGGCGCTCGCGGGGCGCCGGAACCGGGCCGTCCTCGCGACGAAGGTCTGGTCGCGGATGGGGCCGGGGCCGAACGAGCAGGGGCTGTCGCGAAAGGCGGTCCAGGAGCAGGTCGAGGCGAGCCTCAGGCGCCTTCGGACCGACGTCATCGACCTCTACCAGATCCACCGTCCCGACCGGACGACGCCCTGGGAGGAGACGCTCTCGGCGCTGACCGACCTCGTGCGGCAGGGGAAGGTCCGCTACGTCGGCTGCTCCACGAGCCACGCCTCGGACCCCGGTGTCAGCCCGTGGATGCTGAGGCTCGAGGCGTGGGAGCTCGTCGAGACGCTCTGGATCTCGGAGAGGAACGGCTTCGAGCGGTGGGTCTCGCTCCAGCCGCCGTACTCGATCCTCCGCCGGACGATGGAGGTCGACCACTTCCCGGTCACGCAGCGCTTCGGGATCGGGAACATGGTCTGGAGCCCGCTCGAAGGGGGCTGGCTCACCGGCAAGTACCGGAAGGGGCGCCCGAACCCGAACGACACGCCGCGCGCCGCGAACTGGGTCGGCGACCTCGGCAACCCGAAGTTCGCGCGGAGGATCGAGGTCGTCGAGGAGCTCCTCGCTCTCGCCGAGGAGAAGGGGACGAGCCTCTCCCGCTTCGCGATCCGGTGGACGCTGCGCAACCCCGCCGTCACCTCCACGATCATCGGACCGCGGACGATGGAGCAGCTCGAGGACGCGATCGCCTCGCTCGACGTCGTCGTCACCGACGAGGACGCCGCGGCCGTCGACGCCCTCGTCCCGCCGGGGACGAGCGTCCTGTAGGCCCGGCTACGGGAGCTGGACCGGGACGATCGTCGGGTCGGACGTCGCGTTGTCGATGACGGAAGCGTAGGCGAGGAGGGCTCCGCCCGGCGTCACGACCTCGACCCGGGCCCAGGCGAGAGCCGCGTCGCCCGCGCCGCACGCGGCGAAGACGTCGTCCACCTGGACGAGCGCGTTCGCGGGCACGACGACCGCCTTCGCGCTCCCGAGCGCGGTCCCGTTCGCGGCGAAGAGGCGGAGCGTCGCAGTCACCTCCGCCGGGCCGACGTTCGCGAGGCCGACGTTCGTCCGGCTCGCGGCGCCCCGCTTCAGCTGCGGCAGGATGCCCGGGCGCTCCGGCGTCACGGCCCGCTCCTCCGGGAGCCCGGCGAGGTGCGCGCCGTACGTCCCGCGCTCCGTCGCGTTCCACGTCCGCGAAGAGACGACGAGCGGACGGTCGGAGGCGAAGCGGAGGGCGCCCGAGACCTTCGCCGCTGACGCGAAGCCGAGGAGCGAGACGAGGACGTCGGAGAAGAGCCGCGTCCCGGCCGGGACGCTCCCGCTCCAGCGCCGCTCCTCCCCACCCCCCGCCGGCGTGAATCGGGCCTCGAGCGCCGACGAGGCGCCGGTCGCGTTCACGACGGCGACATCGGTCCTCCAGAGGCTCCCGTAGGCCCCCGCGGCGTGCGCGGCGGCGGGGACCACGCGGACGAACGGGAGCGCCGCGGTTCCCGTCGCCTCGTAGGCGCCGAGGTCGGGGCGCGCGTCGCGCGGCCGCCCCTCGAGGTCGACGGCCGGGGCGAGCGAGGCGTTCCCCGCGTCGATCGCTGGGCTCCCGGCGGCGAGGTGAAGGTCGGCCGAGGGCCACGGAGCGGCGAGGAGCGGGTCGGCGCCGACGTCGCCCGCGCCCTGCCCCGTCCACGCCGTCCACGTCCCGTCGACGAGCTCGGCCCGGCCGAACTGGGGAGAACGGCCCGAGACGGACCCGGCGTAGACCTCGTTCTCCTCGCGGCTCCACCAGAGGTTGTTCCGCTCGACGAGCGTCACGCGCGGGCCGAGGTAGATCCCGGTCGGGCCCCCGACCGCGGGCCCCGTGTTGAAGGCGAAGACGTTCCCGGCGAGCGTGAGCGAGATCGCCGGCTCGGTCCCGTCGTCCCACGGCCAGGCGGCGACGAGGGCGTAGTCCCTCTCGGCGTACGAGGCGTCCCACATGTTGAACGCGACCGTGTTGTGGACGACGGCGTACGTCCCCGGGAAGCGGCCGAGCATCACGGGCGTGATCCCCTGCCCCCAGACGGCGTTGTTCTCGATCCGGCCGCCGGCCCAGAGCTTGATCCCCATGAGCCGGTTCCTGACGACGCGATTCCGCCGGACGACGGAGGCGAGGCCCCCTGCCGCGTCGCGCGAGTTGAGGTCGACGCCGTCGCCGCCGTTGTCGTGGACGAAGCAGTCCTCGACGACGACGTCGCGCCCCTTCTCGAGTCCGATGCCGTCCGCCCCGAAGGAGATCCCCTCGACGAGCCCCCCGCCAGAGACCTCGAGCCTCCGGAACGCCGCCCGGTCGCACGGGCCCGGCGTGCAGTCGATGACGGTGTAGAGCGCGTCGCGAAAGGCCGAGTCCTCGACGACGAGGTCCTCCACGCCGCCGTGGAGCGGCGCCTCGCCCGAGAGCCCGTCCGTCAGGCGGAGGCACGCCTCGCCGCCCGAGACGGCGAGGTGGTCGAGGACGACGCCGCGGTTGCCTCCCTCGAGGAAGAGCCCCCAGACCCGGAAGCCGCGGACGGTGAAGCCCGAGAGCCTCACGTACGAGACGCCCGCCCCGACCGTCACGATTCCACCGGGGACTCCGCCGCCGTCGAGGACCGGCGCCTCGCCGCCCCACGCCGCGAAGGTGATCGGCGCGGTGGGCGTTCCGGACCGGGTCAGGACGACCTCCTCGGGCATCGGGTAGGTCCCGCCGCGGAACCGGACGACGTCGCCCGGGCCGGCCGCCTCCGCGGCCCGCGCGAACGTCCGGAAGGGGCTCGCCGCCGTCCCGGCGCCGAGGTCGTCGCCCGAGGGCGAGACGACGACCTCGGCGCCCGAGGCGACGCGCGCGTGGAGGAGGAGAAGCCCGAGGAGGACGGCGAGGAGGAGGTACTTGATCGCGAGCGCGACGGAGCGGTCCTTCAGCACCATGGCCGCCTCCTCACGGGACCTCGAGGGGGACGATCGTCGGGTCCCCCGTCCGGTTGTCGATGACCGAGGCGTAAGCCCATGCGAGGCCGCCGGGCGTGAGGACCTCGACCGTGGCGAAGGCGAGGTCGCGGTCGCCCGCGCCGGCCACGCCGAACGGGTCGACGACCTGGACGAGGCCTCCCGGCGGCACCGTCACGTCGACCGGCGCCCCCGCGGCCGCGCCGTCCTCCCCGTAGAGCCTCAGGCGCGCCGTCACCGCCGCCGCGCCGAGGTTCGCGACGCCGACGTTCGTCCGGAAGAGGGCGTTCCTCACGAGGTGCGGCAGGACCCCCGCGGCGCCCGGCGCGAGCGCGTCGGACGGCGTCACCGCGGGAAGGAAGCCTCCGAACGTCCCCGACGCGTCCCGGTTGAAGGTCCGCGAGGCGACGCAGAGGACGGTGTCGGACGCGATCCCGATCGCGCCGGAGGCTCCCGCGTCCGCCGCGACGCCGAAGAGCGAGGAGAGGACGTCGGCCCACTCGCGCGTCCCGCCCGCGCCGAGGCTCGCCGTCCGCGCGACGGGCGCGCCGTCGACCGGGACGAACGTGAGCTCGACGCTCGCCGCAGAGGCCCCGGGGTTCACGAGGGCGAGGTCGGTCCGCCAGAGGCTCCCCTCCGCCCCGGGCGCGTGCGCCGCCGCGGGGACGAGGGCCGACCAGGCGGGCGGCCCTCCGCCTCCCGGCGTCACGACGACCGTCCCGCTCCGCGTGCAGCTTCCCGTCCCCGCCGTGACGGCGAGCCGCCAGCCCCACGTCCCGGCCGCGTAGGCGTGCGTCGCGCTCGGGCCGGCGCCGTGGGCGCTCCCGTCGCCGAAGTCCCAGTCGAAGGCGGGGGCCGCGCCCCCGCACCCTTCCACCTTGACGGCCGCCGAGAAGCCGATGGCGCTTCCCGACTCCGCGGTCTCTGGGACGGTCGCGCTGCAGCCGATCGTGCAGGCCGGGGGCGGCGTCGCCGTCGGGCAGCCGGCGAGCCCCTGCCAGCACCTCCACGCCGCGTTGAGGAGCGGCACGAGCTCGCCGGAGGCCTTCTGCCCGCCCGCCCCCGTCGGGTGGCTGTCGTCGGGCGAGCTGCCGTAGGCCGACCGGTCGTTCGCGACGGTCTTCAGGTGCTCCACGACGCCGCCGCGGACGCGGTGGTGGTTCCCGTCGGCCCATCCGAGGTCGTTCCGCCCGGGGTCGTTCGTCCGCGTCGAGCCGCCGTCGGAAGTGAGGACGTTGAAGAAGTCGAAGACGAAGACGTTCCTGTGCGGGTACGAGGCGAGCCACTCCTTCACGAGCCAGTCGTTCAGGGCGCGCGCGTTGGCGGCGGACGCGGGGTCGGTCTCGCCCGGGACGAGAGGCGGCGCGGTGACGACGACCCACAGGACGTCGGTCCGCGCCGCGAACCACTCGAGGAGGCCGGCGTAGATCCCCTTCGCGTTCGCGAGCGTGTGGGCCTCGGAGCCGGCGCTTTCGCCGCGGAGCGGGTTCGCGCCGATCGGCGGGACCGGGTCGGACGCGCTCCCCCCGAGCTGCGAGTTCGGGAAGCACGACTTGAGCATCACGACGCGGTTCGGCCCGCCGGGGTCGGCGCTCCGCCGCGAGTAGCCGCAGTGGGGCTCGCTCTCCGCGAGGAGCGCGGCGACGTTCGCGTCGCGCCCCGGGCCGAGGAACCAGGACCACCAGTGCCCGATGTCGGTCGTGTCGCCGATCGGCCCGCCGGTGGCGGGGTCCGTCGGCCCCCAGCCGTAGTTCGTGTCGCTCACGAACCACCCCGCGTCGCGCAGCGCGAGGCCGAGGCCGCCGCTCTCGTCCGACAGCCAGTTCTCCCCCGTCGAATGGTGGACGAAGACGAGCTTCACGGG
>JBDIBE010000167.1:0-7098 GCA_039812785.1 Thermoanaerobaculia bacterium
GGCTACCACTTCCTCCGCGCCGCCTGGGCGGCCCGCCTCGGCCTCGACGCCGCGACGCCCGCTTTCGAGGCGGCCTGGAACGAGCTCCTCCGCTCCGGTTCCTGGCAGGGCCCGGCCGCCGCGGCCGCGCCGCGGAAGCTCGCTCCCGCCTCGCTCGCCCTCCTCTCGAGCCTCCCCGCCACGCCGGCCGGGCTCGAGCTCCAGCTCTACCCGCACGTCGCCCTCGCCGACGGCCGGGCCGGGAACAACGGCTGGCTCCTCGAGCTCCCCGACCCGATCACCCGGCTCAGCTGGGGGAACGCCCTCTCGATCGCCCCCCGCCGGTTCGACGAGATGAAGCTCGTGAACGGCGACCTCGTCGAGGTCGACGCCGGCCACGGCAAGCTCGTCGTCCCGGCCTACCGCCACGCCGGGATGCACCAGGACGAGGTCGCCCTCCCGCTCGGCTTCGGCCGGACGGCCTGCGGGGCGATCGGCGACGGCGTCGGCCGGAACGGCTTCCCGCTCCGGCTCCTCGCGGACGGGCGTCTCCTCGCTTCCGGCCTCCCGGTGACGATCCGCAAGGCCGGCGGGAACGAGCCCCTCGCCGAAGGGCAGGGCTGCGACGTCCTCGACCGGGACCGCCGGGCGCTCGTCCCGACGACGACGCTCACCGCGTTCGAGAAGGACGCCAAGGCCGGCACCGAGCAGCAGGAGGGGGGCCCGTCCGCCTGGCCGGAGCACCCCTACCCGAACGCCCGCTGGGCGATGTCGATCGACCTCAGCAAGTGCAACGGCTGCGGCAAGTGCGTGATCGGCTGCCAGGCCGAGAACAACGTCCCCGTCGTCGGGCGCCACGGGATGATCGACGGCCGCCCGATGTCGTGGATCCGGATCGACCGCTACTACGACGCCCCGAAGAAGGACGGCCGCTGGGACGCCGAGGTCTGGGACGGCCCGCTCGAGGTCGTCGAGGAGCCGCAGACCCTCTTCGAGCCGATGCTCTGCCAGCACTGCGAGAACGCGCCGTGCGAGACGGTCTGCCCGTTCGTGGCGACGATGCACAGCGCCGACGGCCTGAACCAGCAGATCTACAACCGCTGCGTCGGGACCCGGTACTGCGCGAACAACTGCCCCTTCAAGGTCCGCCGCTTCAACTTCTGGGAGTACGCCAAGAAGCAGGAGAGCGCCCTCTTCCGGGCGCTCGAGCCCCGCATCGCGCGGAACGCCGAGCTGAACGCCCGCGTCCCGATGCAGATGAAGAACAACCCGGAGGTCACGGTGCGGAGCCGCGGCGTGATGGAGAAGTGCTCCTTCTGCATCCAGCGGATCCGCGCCGCGACGTCGGAGGCGACTCGCGAGGGGAAGGACAAGGCCCACTACCCCGACGGCGCCGTCGTCCCGGCCTGCATGGAGGCCTGCCCCACCGGCGCCATCACCTTCGGCGACGCGAACGCTCCCGGCTCGAAGGTCGCGGCGCACGCCGCGAGCCCGCGGGCCATGAAGCTCCTCGACTCCCTCGGCGTCAAGCCGTCCATCTCCTACCTGACGAAGGTGCGCAATGACAAGGCTTGAGAAGAGTCCCTGGGCCACGGTGATGGACGACGGCCAGCTCACCGGTCGGCCGATCGTCCTCGCGGGGAAGGGCCCCTACGGGGGCGACCTCGAGGTTCCCGAGCCGCTCGTCACGGGCGGGAAGAAGTGGAGCGACGTCGACCAGGACATCTGCATGCACGCCGAGCGGTTCCCCACGAAGAGGTGGTGGATCGCGTTCGGCGTCGCGCTCGCATTCCTCTCCCTCCTCGTCTTCGGCCTCGTGAACCTCTTCTACTCGGGCATGGGCCTCCTCGGCGTGAACCACCCCGTCGGGTGGGGCTCGTTCATCATCAACTTCGTCTTCTGGATCGGCATCGGCCACGCCGGGACGCTCATCTCGGCGGTCCTCTACCTCTTCCGGCAGCAGTGGAGGACGGGGATCAACCGGGCCGCCGAGGCGATGACGCTCTTCGCCGTCGCCTGCGCCGGCATCTTCCCGATCATCCACCTCGGCCGCCCCTGGTTCGCGTACTGGCTGATCCCCTACCCGAACGCGCGCGGCCCCCTCTGGGTCAACTTCAACTCGCCGCTCGCGTGGGACATCTTCGCCATCTCCACGTACGGCCTCGTCTCCCTCGTCTTCTGGTACGTGGGGCTCCTCCCCGACCTCGCGACCGTGAGGGACCGGGCGACCCACCCGCTCCGGAAGAAGCTCTACAACGCGATGAGCTTCGGCTGGACCGGCTCCCACCGGATGTGGCGGCACTACGAGTCGGCCTACATGATCCTCGCCGCGCTCGCGACGCCGCTCGTCTTCTCGGTCCACACGATCGTCTCGTTCGACTTCGCGACCTCGGTCATGCCGGGCTGGCACACGACGATCTTCCCGCCCTACTTCGTCATCGGCGCCATCTTCTCGGGCTTCGCGATGGTCATCACCCTGATGACCTTCATGCGCGGCTACTTCGGGATGAAGAACTACATCACCCTGAACCACATGGAGTCGATGGCGAAGATCCTGATGCTGACGGGCATGATCGTCGGCTTCGCCTACTCCACCGAGTTCTTCATGGCCTGGTACTCGGGGAGCGAGTGGGAGGGGTTCGTCTTCAAGAACCGCGCGTTCGGCCCGTACGGCTGGGCCTACGCGATCATGTTCACCTGCAACGCGATCGTGCCGCAGGTCTTCTGGTGGAAGAAGCTGCGCCGGCACACCTGGGTCCTCTTCGTCGTCTCGATCCTCGTGAACGTCGGGATGTGGTTCGAGCGGTACGTCATCGTCGTGACGTCGCTCCACCGCGACTTCCTCCCGTCGTCCTGGGGCATGTACGCGCTGACCCGGTGGGACTACATGATCCTCGCCGGCTCGTTCGGCCTCTTCTTCACCCTCTTCCTCCTCTTCGTGAGGTTCCTCCCCGTCGTCGCGATCTCGGAGGTCAAGGGCGTGATGGACCCGAAGGTCGCGAGGAGCGCCCCCACCGACGCCGACCTCGCCGCCGCCGCGGCCCAGGAGGCCTGAGCCATGATGCCGACCTCGACGAAAGGCGTCCTCGGACACTTCTGCGAGCCGGACGAGGCGCTCGCGGCCGCCGCGAAGGTCCGCGACGCCGGCTGGAAGCACTTCGACTTCCTCACACCGTTCCCGATCCACGGCATGGAAGAGGCGATGGGCCAGAAGAAGTCGTGGATCCCGTGGGCCACGGGGGTCCTGGCGATCTGCGGGATCCTCTTCGCCCAGGGCCTCCAGAACTACGTCATGGTCTGGGACTGGCCGATGAACTTCGGCGGCAAGCCGTTCGCCGCCTGGCCCGCCTTCATCCCGATCACCTTCGAGGCGATGGTCTTCTGGGCCGCCCTCGGGAGCGCCTTCATCGCGATCGTCGCCGGGAAGAGGGACACCGTCCCCCAGCCGCCGCCGATGGCCATCGAGACGGGGGCGACGGTCGACCGCTTCGTCCTCTGGATCTCCGCCACCGACCCGAAGTGGAACGCCGCCGAGGCCGAGGCCTTCGTGAAGTCCCTCGGCGCGCAGGGCGTGAAGCTCGTCGACGGAGGGGCCGATGCGTAACGTCACCCGCCTCCTCGCCCTCGCGGCGCTCGCGTCTGTCTCCACGCTCCTCGCGAGCTGCGACCTCGGCCTTCCGGCCGGCCGCACGCCGCACCGCGAGGGGAACCGCCTCGACATGGGCGACCAGCCGAAGCTCAAGCCGCAGAGGAAGGACCTCTTCCTCGGCCGCCCGACCGGCCTCATGGAGCCGCAGCCCGGCACCGTCGCCGTGGGCGAGGAGCCCTACCCCTACGCCCAGAACGAGGCCGAAAAGGCCGGCGTGGAGCTCGTGAACCCGCTCCAGCCGACGCCGGAGGTCCTCGCGCACGGGAAGTTCGTCTACGAGAACGTCTGCATCACCTGCCACGGCCCGAAGGGCGCGGGCGACGGCCACGTTACCGCCCTGTTCCCGAAGCCGCCGAGCCTGATGACGCAGAAGGTTCGCGACTGGCCCGACGGCCAGCTCTTCCATCGCCCGATGCGCGGCCAGAACTCGATGCCGAGCCACGCGCGTCAGGTCGACCAGCGCGACGCCTGGTCCGTCGTCCTCTGGATCCGCGAGATGCAGAAGGTCGAGCCCGTCGCCCCGCCGCCGGCCGCGCCCGCGGCGGCGACGGCCCAGTCCGCCTCGCCGGCCGCCGCCACCGCCCCACAGGCCGCTCCCGCCGCCGGAGGGAAGTCATGAGCCACGATCACTCCCACGCCCTCCCGGAGGCGCCGGGGCGCATCGCGCTCCCGGGCTCGTTCCAGGGCCTCGCCGTCGCGCTCGTCCTCGTCGGCGCCGTCTCGCTCGGATGGGCCTTCACGAAGGACGCGACGCTCGCCTGGAGCGCGTACCTCATCGGCTCGTTCTTCGCGCTCGGCCTCGGCGTCTTCGGCGCCGCCTGGCTCGCGATCCTCTACCTCGCGCGCGGCACGTGGTCCGTCACGATGCGGCGGATCCCCGAGGCGATGACCGCCTGGCTCCTTCCCGGCGGCGTCCTCGCCCTCGCCGTCGGCCTCGGCGCCCACTCCCTCTACCACTGGTCGCACGCCGACGCCGTGGCGGCCGACGCGCTCCTCCTCCACAAGTCGCCGTTCCTGAACATGAAGATGTTCTGGGCCCTCGGCGGCTCGAGCCTCCTCCTCTGGGTCGTCTTCGCGGCGGCGCTCGTCGGCGTCTCGCGCAAGCAGGACCGCGAGGGGGGGATCGGCCCGTCGCGGACGGCGCGGACGCTCTCGGCCGTCTTCCTCGTCGTCTTCGCCCTGACGATCTCGATCGTCGGCTTCTACTTCCTCCTCTCGCTCGAGGCCCACTGGTTCTCGACGATGTTCGCCGTCGTCGTCTTCACCGACGTCGTCCAGACGGGCACGGCCTTCGTCGCGATCGCCGCGGGGCTCCTCGTCGCGGCCGGCGCGCTGAAGGGCTTCCTCAACGAGAACCACCTCCACAGCCTCGGGAAGATGGTCTTCGCCTCGACCGGCTTCTGGGCCTACATCTACTTCTGCCAGTACATGCTCATCTGGTACGCGAACCTCCCCGAGGAGACGGTCTACTTCCTCAAGCGCGCTTCGAACGGCTGGCTCCCCTACCTGCTGATCCTGCCCATCCTGAAGTTCGTCGCGCCGTTCCTGCTTCTCATCCCCCGCAACGCGAAGCGGAGCCCGAAGGCGCTCGTCCCCGTCTCGATCCTCATCGTCTTCGCGCAGTTCTGGGAGCTCTACGTCATGGTCGGGCCGGCGATCGGGCACGGCGAGCACGCCGCGCACGCCCACCTGCCCCTCGTCGAGCTCGGCGCGACGCTCGGCTTCCTCGGCCTCTTCCTCCTCGTCTTCGGCTGGACCCTCTCCCGGCACGACGCCGTGCCGCTGAAGGACCCCGCCCTCGCCGAGTGCCTCGACTACCACTCGTAGGGCCGTGAAGCTCCGCGAGACCCTGCTCGGCCTGGTCGTCCTCGCCCTCCTCGCGGGCGGGGCCTACTGGGCGCGCGGGCGGGGACGAGCGGAGAAGGCCCCGGCGGCCGCGGGCTCCGCGGCCGCCGCCCCCGAAGCCTCGATGCCGGACGTCACCCTCGCCGACGGCTCCGTCGAGCAGGGCGGCGTCCGGCTCGTCCTCTCCGTCACGCGCCCCGTCGTCGCGTTCGAGAAGGCCCGCTGGCGCGTCCGCGCCGAGGCGAATGGCGCCCCGGTCCCGCTCGCGGACGGCCGGATCTCCTTCGAGATGCGGATGCCGATGGGCGAGAACCGCTACACCCTCGTCGCCGCCGACGGCGGGTGGCAGGAGGCCGAGGTCGTCCTCCCGATGTGCGGCAGCGGGGAGCGGACCTGGTTCGCGATCGTGGACGGCGCCGTCGCCGGCAGGCCCGTCTCGGCCCGCTACCGGCTCGACCTGGCGCCCCCTTCGGAGAAGCCGGCCGGATAGGCCCCGCGGCGCGTTGATCGAGAAGCTCGACCTCCTCGGCTTCCTGACTCTCGGCCTCGTCGGGGGCTTCGGCCACTGCGTCGGGATGTGCTCCCCCTTCGTCCTCTTCGTCTCGCGCCGCTACGCCGCGCCGGACGCGGGCCGCGGCGCGGCTTTCCGCGCGCAGCTCTGGTACACCCTCGGGCGCGTCGTCACCTACGTCCTCCTCGGCGCGCTCGCGGGCGCCCTGGGCGGCGTCGTCCAGCTCGCCGGCGCGCTCCTCGGCCTCCAGCGTGCGGCCTCCGTCGTCGCGGGCGGGCTCCTCGTCCTCTGGGCGCTCGCCGCCCTCTCCGACCTCGTCCCCGGCTTTTCCGCCGGCGGGAAGCTCTTCGGGCGCCTCGCGAGGTCCTTTCACGGAAACGCGCCGGGGCACCCGCTCGCGACCGGCCTCTTCCTCGGCCTCCTCCCCTGCGGGCTCCTCTACTCCGCCGTCCTCGCGGCCGTCGCACGCGGCAACGCCCTCGAGGGAGCGTTCGCCCTCGCCCTCTTCGGCCTCGGCACCGCCCCCGCCCTCCTCGGCCTGTCGCTCGCCGACGAGCTCCTCGCCCGCCGCCGAACGCTGCTGAACAGGCTTTCGCAGGCGTTCGTCCTCGCGATGGGGGCGTGGTTCCTCTGGAGGGGAATCCGGGGAGGCTGAGATCGCGCGTGTCCGCCGTCGCGGGCGCGCGGCTGGCCTCCGGCCGGGATCCCGGAGAGAATCGTCGCGAGCCCGGAGAAAGGCGGCCGATGCCCGCGGACGCAGGACGAAAGGCCCGTGGCGGAAAGGCCCGCAGTCGCGGCCTTTGCATCGGCTGCGCGAGGGTCACGGTCCTCCTCGTTCTCGCGAGCCTCGCCTGTCCCTCCCTCGCACTCGACCCGTCGCGGGCCCCCTGGATGTACGTCCGGACCCTCTGGCGGGACTCGCTTCCCGAGGCGACCGTGGAGGCGGTCGTCCCCGCCGAGGACGGCTACCTCTGGCTCGCGACGTACGAGGGAGTCGTCCGGTTCGACGGCGTCGAGTTCAAGGTCTTCGACTCCCGGAACGTGCCCGAGATCCGGAACGCCCGCGTCCTCTGCCTCGTCGGAGACCGGGCGGGCGGCTTCTGGGCCGGGACGC
>JBDIBE010000168.1:0-6974 GCA_039812785.1 Thermoanaerobaculia bacterium
GCCGCGGCGCCGGCGGTCGCCGAGAGAGGCGAGGAAGGCGCCGGCGACGGGAAGGAGCGCGAGGTAGTGCGTCAGGAACGCCGCGCCCCCGAGGAGACCGGCCGCGACCGCGGTCCGCGTGCGCGGCGCCTCGCGCAGCGCGGCGAGCCGCTCGAAGCAGGCGAGCGAGAGGAACGAGGCGAGCGCGTAGCCGCGTCCCTCCGCGCCTGAGACGACGGCGAGCGGGAGGACGAGGAAGAGCGCGGCCGCGACGTTCGCGGACCGGCCCGCGCGGGCGCGGCGGCCGATCGCGAGGAGGAGCGGCACGTGGAGGAGCGAGGCTGCGACCGAGAGGAGCCGCACGAGGACGTCGGCCGGCCCCGGCGCGGGGAACGGGAGGAGGAGGAGCTTCGCCGCGAGGTAGTGGAGCGGCGGCCCGGAGTCGACGCGGAGCGCGTCGACGAGCGCACCGAGCGGCCGGCGGGCGAGCGAGAGGGTGAACACCTCGTCGGCCCAGAGAGGCCGGCCGAACGCGAGGACGAGGCGTGCCGCGGTCCCGGCGAGGAGCGCGGCGAAGAACGAGAGGCGCAGCACGAACGGCGCCCGCTCCCCGTCGCGGCCGGGCCTCCCTCCTCCCGCGGGCCTCACCCGCCGACTTTCGGGCCGCTCCGCGGGGAACGCAAGCGCCCGCGCGCCCATTCGGACCGGAGCGGTCCGGTTCGGGTACAACCGGACCCGGTCTGCCCTGATTCGAAACACCTTTTCTCGACTTACTGCGAGCCGGGAGCTACGATTCCGGCGGGGGGTCCCTCCTCTTGATTCCGATCCGAAGCTCACCTCGTCGTCACGCCTGCCTGGCTGCGGCCGGGCTTTTTGTTGCCTGCCCCACGTGCCGTCCGGCCGCCGGCGGCCAGCGCCGCGGCTGACTCCCGCAACCGTCCCAAGGAGAACTCATGCAGCTCCAGGTCTCGCCTCCCACACCGTCCCCGGCGGCCGCCTGCACGTGCGGCGAGCCGACCGAGGAAGAGAAGCTCGCCCGCATCGGAGAGGTCGTCGAGGCGTTCCGCGACAAGCCCGGGAGCCTCATCCAGATCCTCCACCTCGCGCAGGGGATCTACGGCTACCTGCCGCTCCACGTGCAGCGGCTCGTCGCCGAGAAGCTCGACGTCCCCGTCTCAGAGGTCTGGGGCGTGACGACCTTCTACTCCTTCTTCTCGACGAAGCCGCGCGGCGAGTACTCGATCCGCGTCTGCCTCGGCACCGCCTGCTACGTCCGCGGCGGCGTCGAGATCGTCAAGCGCCTCTCGCAGACGCTCGGCGTCGGCGTCGGCGAGACGACGCCCGACGGCAAGTTCACCCTCGAGGTCATGCGCTGCATCGGGGCCTGCGGCCTCGCGCCCGCGCTCCTCGTCAACGACAAGGTCGTCCGCCAGGTCAACCCGGACAAGCTGAACCGGGTCCTGGCCCTCTGCGAATGAGGAAGCGCAAGATGACCCCCGAGCCCAACCTCATGCGTCCCGCCGGAAAGGCCGACCTCGACGCCGTCGCCGCGCGCTGGCGCGCCGCCCAGGCGGAGAAGAAGCACCAGCTCCTCGTCTGCGCCGGCGCCGGCTGCGTCTCCTCCGGCTGCCACGCCGTCAAGCACGCGCTCCTCGCCGCCCTCAAGGACGCCGGCCTCGAGAAGGAGACGGCCGTCCACGAGACGGGCTGCCTCGGCTCGTGCCACCTCGGCCCGACGCTCGTCGTCCAGCCCGACGGCGTCCTCTACACCGAGCTGAAGCCCGAGCACATGAAGGCGATCGTCAGGCAGCACCTCGTCCACGGCGAGGTCGTCGAGCAGCACTGCTGGATCGACCCCGAGACGAAGGAGCCGATGCCCCACCTCGGCGACATCGAGTTCTTCCGCCGGCAGGTGAAGATCGCCACGGCGCGCTGCGGCTCGATGCCCTACGCCTCCATCGAGGCCTACATCGCCTCCGACGGCTACCAGGCCCTCTGGAAGGCCCTCTCGTCGATGACGGGCGAGCAGGTCATCCAGGAGATGCGCGCCTCCGGCCTCCGCGGCCGCGGCGGCGGCGGCTTCCCGGTCGGCGCCAAGTGGCAGGCCGGCTTCAAGGCGAAGGGGGCCGAGAAGGTCGTCGTCTGCAACGCGGACGAGGGCGACCCCGGCGCCTTCATGGACCGCTCCCTCCTCGAGGGGGACCCTCACTCCGTCCTCGAGGGGATGATGCTCGCCGGCTACGCGATCGGCGCGAGCCAGGGCTACGTCTACGTGAGGGCGGAGTACCCGATCGCCGTCGAGCGCCTCGAGGCCGCGATCCGAAAGGCGCGCGAGTGGGGCTTCCTCGGGACGAGCGTCATGGGGACTCCGTTCGCCTTCGACGTCGAGATCCGGATCGGCGCGGGCGCCTTCGTCTGCGGCGAGGAGACCGCGCTCATGCACTCCGTCGAGGGCAGGCGCGGCGAGCCGCGGCAGAAGCCGCCGTTCCCGTTCGAGCGGGGCATCTTCGGCAAGCCGACGATCATCAACAACGTCGAGACGCTCGCGAACGTCGCGGCCATCGTGAAGAACGGCGGGGCCTGGTTCGCCTCGCTCGGCACGCCGAAGAGCACCGGGACGAAGGTCTTCGCGCTCGCAGGCAAGGTCGAGAACACCGGCATCGTCGAGGTGCCGATGGGGATCACGCTCGGCGAGGTCGTCCACGACATTGCGGGCGGCATCCCGAAGGGGAAGCGCTTCAAGGCGGCCCAGACGGGCGGCCCCTCCGGCGGGTGCCTCACGCGCGAGCACCTGAACACCCCGATCGACTACGACTCCCTCGTCCACCTCGGGACGATCATGGGGTCGGGCGGCCTCATCGTCATGGACGAGGACTCGTGCATGGTCGACGTCGCCCGCTTCTTCATGGACTTCGTCCAGGACGAGAGCTGCGGCAAGTGCGTCCCCTGCCGGATCGGCACGAAGCGGATGCTCGAGATCCTCCAGCGGATCACCAAGGGCCAGGGGAAGGAAGGCGACATCGAGCTCCTCGAGGAGCTCGCCGCCAACTGCAGGGAGACGTCCACCTGCGGGCTCGGCCAGACGGCGGGCAACCCCGTCCTCTCGACGATCCGCCTCTTCCGCGAGGAGTACGAGGAGCACATCCGCGACAGGCACTGCCGCGCCGGCGTCTGCGCGGACCTCTTCAAGTCGCCCTGCCAGAACGCCTGCCCGGCGGGCGTCGACGTCCCCGGCTACGTCGCCCTCATCGCGGCCGGCCGCCCGCGCGACGCCTACTACCTCGTCCGCCGCGAGAACCCCTTCCCTGCCATCTGCGGCCGCGTCTGCACGCACCCGTGCGAGGCCAAGTGCCGGAGGGCCCAGCTCGATGAGCCCGTCGCCATCTGCGACCTGAAGCGCTACGCGGCCGACTACGTCTTCGCGAACGACGAGCCGCACCGCGACCTCGTCTTCCCGAAGAAGGCCGAGTCCGTCGGCATCGTCGGCGCCGGACCGTCGGGACTCACCTGCGCCTGGTACCTCGCGCGCCTCGGCTACGGCGTCACGGTCTACGAGTCGCTCCCGGTCGCGGGCGGCATGCTCGCCTCGGGCATCCCCGAGTACCGCCTCCCGAAGGAGGTCCTCGCCCGCGAGGTCCGCCTCGTCGAGCAGGTCGGCGTGAAGATCCTGACCGGCGTCGAGGTCGGCAGGGACGTGACGTTCGAGGAGCTGCAGAAGCAGCACCAGGCGATCTACGTCGCGACCGGGACCCACTTCCCGAACAAGGCCGAGATCCCCGGCGAGGACAAGGCCGGCATCGCGCACGGCGTCTCGTTCCTGCGCGAGGCGAACCTCGGGCGGAAGGTCGAGGTCGGGAAGAACGTCGTCGTCATCGGCGGCGGCTCGACCGCCTTCGACGCGGCCCGCACCGTCCTCCGCCTCGGCGCGCAGAAGGTGACCGTCCTCTACCGCCGCCAGGTCGAGGACATGCCCGCCGACCCGCGCGAGATCGACGAGGCCCGCGAGGAAGGGATCGAGATCCTCCCGCTCGTCGCCCCGGTCGAGTTCCTCGGCAACGGGCGCGTCACGGGCGTGAAGTGCGTGAAGATGGAGCTGAAGGGCTTCGACGACGGCGGCCGGAGGAAGCCCCGCGCCGTCGCCGGCTCCGAGTTCGTCGTCGAGGCCGACATGGTCATCCCGGCCATCAGCCAGCACTCCGACCTGCCCTTCATCGACCGGGACGAGGTCCAGCTGACGAAGTGGGGGACGCTCGTCGTCGACAAGGAGACGATGATGACCCGCAAGGCGGGCGTCTTCTCCGGCGGCGACGTCGTCCGCGGGCCGGACGTGGCGATCCAGGCGATCGCCGACGGGAAGCGCGCCGCGCGCGCCATCGACCGGTACCTCGGCGGCACCGGCGTCCTGAACAAGGGCGAGGAGATCCCGATCCCGCGCCCCGTCGACGAGAGCGACGTCGCCGAGCACGAACGGTTCCCGATGCGCTTCCTCGACCCCGAGAGCCGCAGGAAGGGGTTCCAGGAGGTCGCCGCGGGCTTCCACAAGCTGAACGCCATCGCCGAGGCCATGCGCTGCCTCCGCTGCGACCGGCGCTAGGAAGACGAACATGACGAACCCCGTTCACCTCGTCATCAACGGCCAGTCCGTGAGGGCCGAGAGCGACTGGTCCGTCCTCGAGGCGGCCAAGCACAACGGCGTCAAGATCCCCCACTTCTGCTACCTGGAGGGCGTCCACCAGATCGGCTCCTGCCGCGTCTGCGTCGTGGAGATCGAGGGGATGCGGAGCCTCCAGGCCTCCTGCACGATCCCCGTCCGCGAGGGGATGGTCGTGAAGACGAACACCGCGCGCGTGAAGAAGGCGCGCGAGGTGCTCTACGAGCTGATGCTCTCCGACCACCCGAGGAACTGCCTCTCCTGCTACCGGAACCAGAACTGCGAGTTCCAGAAGCTGGGCGAGGAGATCAAGATCCCCGACTGCCGGTTCGAGGGGGAGATGTCGAAGCACTCCGTCGACGCCTCGAGCCCCTCCGTCTACCGCGACTCGTCCAAGTGCATCCTCTGCCGGCGCTGCGTCACGGTCTGCAACGAGATCCAGGGCGTCGGCGCCCTGGGCGTCAACAACCGCGGCTTCGGGACCACGATCGGCCCGGCGGCCGAGCTGCCGCTCGGCTCCTCGAACTGCGCCAACTGCGGCCAGTGCGTCATGGTCTGCCCCGTCGGGGCGCTCCTGACGCGCGTCGACAGCCGGCCCGTCTGGAGCGCCCTCTTCGACCCGAAGGTCCGCACCGTCGTCCAGACGGCTCCCGCCGTCCGCGTCGCGCTCGGCGAGGTGTTCGGCATGGAGCCGGGGACGATCGTCACGGCCAAGATGGCCCACGCCCTCAGGCTCCTCGGCTTCGACGACGTCTTCGACACGAACTTCGCCGCCGACCTGACGATCATCGAGGAGGGGACCGAGTTCCTGAACCGCGCCCTCGCGGCCGTCCGCGGGCAGGACGTCGTCCTCCCGATGATCACGTCGTGCTCGCCCGGCTGGATCAAGTACGTCGAGCACGAGTTCCCGAAGCGGCTCGCCCACCTCTCCTCGTGCAAGTCGCCGCACATGATGCTCGGCGCCCTCGCGAAGACCTACTGGGCGAGGAAGAAGGGGATCGACCCGAAGGACATGTACGTCGTCTCCGTCATGCCGTGCACGGCGAAGAAGTTCGAGATCACGAGGCCCGAGCTCTTCGTCGACGGCCGCCCGGCGGTCGACGCCGTCCTGACGACCCGCGAGCTCGGGCGGATGATCCGCGAGGCCGGGATCGACTTCGCCTCCCTCGAAGGGAGCGCGTTCGACGACCCGCTCGGCTTCTCGACCGGCGCGGCCGACATCTTCGGCGCGACGGGCGGCGTCATGGAGGCCGCTCTCCGGACCGTCTACGAGGTCGTCACCGGACGCGAGGTCCCCTTCCCGCGCCTCGACGTCACGCCCGTCCGCGGCCTCTCGCAGGTCAAGGAGGCCGCCATCACGCTCGAGGACGTCCGGCCGGAGTACAGGGAGCTCGAGGGCTTCACCGTGAAGGTCGCCGTGACGAGCGGCCTGAAGGGCGCGAAGCGCCTGATGAAGGAGGTCGAGGCGGGGACGGCGCCCTGGCACTTCATCGAGGTGATGGGCTGCCCCGGCGGCTGCATCGCGGGCGGCGGGCAGCCGCGCCCGACGACGCGGACGGTCCGCGAGGCGCGCGTCCGGGCCATCTACGCCGAGGACGCCGGCAAGCCGCGCCGCAAGTCGCACGAGAACCCCGCCGTCATGGGCCTCTACGAGGAGTTCCTCGGCGAGCCGAACGGCCACGTCGCCCACGACCTCCTCCACACGCACTACACCCCCCGTGGACGATTCAACGAGCTGACTCCGAAGGGGCGCTGACCGGACGGCCGCTCCCCCCGCGCCTCCGGCGGGAGCGCCCCGATCCCCGAACGGCCCGGCTCACGCCGGGCCGTTCCCTTTCCGGGGGCGGCCGCTCGTTGAGAACGAGTGCCAATTTGTACCCACGAGGCCTGGCAGCGCGGTTGCTAGCGCAAGGGCACCGACTCGGATCCCGAGAATCGCAAGGAGGTCGGTAGAAGGAAGAAGAGCATGAAGAAGACCCTCACCGCCATCGCCGCCGTCTCCCTCCTCTCGTTCGGCACCGCGCGGGCCGCGGAGACGCCGAAGACCGAAGCCGCCAAGCCCGCCGCCGAGGCGGCGGCCGCCGCGCAGGCCGCGCCCGCCACGACGGCGCCGCACAAGAAGTCCACGCACCACCACAAGACGCACGCCACCACGAAGAAGGCCGGCGACGGCTCCGTCGCCCCGGCGCCGACCGGCGAGACGAAGCCCGCGACCCACCAGAAATAGCCTCAGGCGGCGGCGCCGCGCCCTCGCAATCCCGAGCAGACGATCCCGGGCCCGGCGACGCTTCGCCGGGCCGTTTCGCGCCGGCCCGGGCGCTCGCCGCGGCCGGTCCGTCGGCCG
>JBDIBE010000169.1:0-6952 GCA_039812785.1 Thermoanaerobaculia bacterium
CCCGACGCCCGCCGCCGCTCCCGCCGACCCCTCCAGGGGGGTCGACGTGACGAACGCCGCGCCCGATCCCGTCCAGGCCCTCCGGGCCGAGGCGGCGACCCTCTTCGGCCGGCTCGACGACGACAGGGCCGCGGTCTGGGTCGCCTCGGGCGGCGGCCCCGACGCCCGCCGCGTCGTCTCCTGCCCGAACCTCTTCGCCCGGATCGAGGTCTGGACCTACCTCTCCCACCGGCTCCTCGGCCCGAACACGCGGATGCTCTTCTTCCCCGAGCCGGGGACGGGCATCTCGCGCTACTGGACCGTCATCGACGGCGCCTCGGTCCTCATGGCCGAGAAGACCCAGGCCGACCGCCCGCTCGACCAGCTCGACGAGAACGCCTTCGGCTGCGCCGACACCGGGCTCGTCCAGGCCGCCTACCGCGCGATCACCGCGCGGCAGGGCGACACGGCCGGGGGCCTCCGGGAGCGCGCCGCCCTCTCCGTCGTCCCGGGCGCCCCCTCCGAGGCCGCCCCGTCCGCCGGCGCGGCCCCCCTCGTCCTCACGAAGAAGCTCTCCGGCAAGGAGCGGAAGGCCGCGCTCGAGGCGCTCCCCGAGCGCTACCGCCAGTTCCTCGCGGACGTCGAGCCGATCATCACCGACGTCGAGGAGGCGACGCTCCTCCGCCTCGCCTCCGACTACCAGCGCGACCGCTTCGTCGAGGAGTTCTGGAAGCGCCGTTCCGTCGACGAGGACGGCCAGCGCGTCTCCTTCCGGGAGATCTACGAGATGCGCCTCCAGGTCGTGAAGGAGCGCTTCCGCCACATCAACACCGACCAGGGGCGCGTCTTCCTGCTCAACGGCCCGCCTGACGGGATGCGGAAGATCGACTGCACCGACATCTACAACCCGATCGAGATCTGGTACTACGAACGGATCGAGTCGCTCAAGGCGAGCAAGGTCACCCTCCTCTTCTACCAGCCGTTCGGAGCGGGCGACTTCCGCCTCTGGACTCCGCTCGACGGCGCGCAGGCCCTCCTCGTCGGCGGCGTCGTCGGCCTGACGGGAGTCGGCCCGGCCCGGGCGGTCGACTACCAGAGGTGCCAGGAGTGGCGCGAGATCAACGGCGCGATGGGCGCTGCGGCCGCGATCTTCGGGACGATGGGGGCGCAGAAGAAGATCGACGAGCTGAAGACCGGGCCGAGGCCCGACGTGGAGGGGGTCGACAAGATCCTCCTGATGACGACCGACCTCGACCCGTCCGCCGTCCGGCTGCCGGTGCAGCGGGTCCTCCGGTTCCCCGAGATGGTCGCGAGCAAGATGCGGATGGAGCTCTCCGTCCTCCTCGAGCGCGCGGCCCTCGGGACGAAGCCGCTCGGCGAGGAGACCTTCTACGACCTCGACGTCGTCGGCGAGGTGATCAAGGGGGGGAGGCTCCTCGACAACTTCCGCTACCGCTTCGACTTCCCCGCCTCGACGGTGAAGGGGGCGTTCCTCCCTCTCAACATCGAGCGGTTCCTCTTCCCGGGCGAGTACCGGATCAAGGTCAAGATCGCCGACGCGAACCGGAACGCCGCGGCGCTCATCGACGAGAAGGTCGTCGTCCCCGAGGCGCCCGACGCGAGCGACTCCCCCGAGGAGAAGGCCGCGCGCGAGGCGGCGAAGGCCGCCCTCGCCCGCCTCGTCTCCCAGCCGAACGAGAGGGGCGCCCTCATGCTGCTCCCGATCGCCCGCGAGTTCGCGACGGGCGTCGTCCGCTTCGAGACGCGCGCCTCCTCCGACGACATCACCGCGGCCGAGTTCTACCTCGACGGCCGCAAGGTCGTGACGGACCGCCGCCCGCCCTTCGAGGCCGACCTCGACCTCGGCGAGCTCCCGCGCAAGCGGACCGTGAAGGTCGTCGGCTACGGGAAGGACGGGAAGGTCCTCTCGGAGGACGAGCTCGTCCTGAACGAGGGGCGCGAGGCCTTCCGGGTCAAGATCACCGCCCCCGAGAAGGGGGCGAACGTCTCGGGCCTCGTCCGCGTCGTCGCCGACGTCGCCGTCCCCGAGACGAAGAAGCTCCAGAAGGTGGAGTTCTACGTCAACGAGTCGCGCGCGGCGACGCTCTACCAGCCTCCGTTCCAGCAGGTCGTCGACGTCCCGCGGCAGAAGGAGATCGGCTTCCTCAGGGTCGTCGCGACGCTCGAGGACGGCAACGTCTCCGAGGACGTCCGCTACATCAACGCGCCGAAGTACCTCTCGGAGGTCGACGTCCAGGCGGTCGAGCTCTACACCTCCGTCTTCGAGAAGGGGCGCCCCGTCACCGGGCTCGCGAAGTCGGCCTTCAGGGTCCTCGAGGACGGCGTCGAGCAGGCCGTCGACGGCTTCGAGGTCGTCACGAACCTCCCGCTCTCGCTCGGCATCGGCGTCGACACCTCGGGCTCCATGGAGGAGACGCTCCCCGAGGCGCAGAAGGCCGCGAACGACTTCCTCCGGAGCGTCATGACGCCCCGCGACCGCTGCTTCCTCGTCACCTTCGACAACGAGCCGCAGCTCGTCTCGCGCTTCACGACGGACCGCGAGCGCCTCGCCCAGGCCCTCGCCGGCCTCCGCGCGCAGGGCTCGACCTCCCTCTGGGACGCCGTCGTCTACGGCCTCTACCAGTACCAGGGGACGAAGGGGCGCAAGGCCTACGTCCTCCTGACCGACGGCGCCGACCGCGCCTCCAAGTTCACCTTCGACGCCGCGCTCGACTACGCGAGGAAGACGGGCGTCGCGATCTACTTCATCGGCCTGAAGATCGGCGGCACGCAGTTCGACGTGAAGGCGAAGCTCAACCGGATGGCGCGCGAGACGGGCGGCGCGGCCTACTACATCGACCACGCCAGGGGCCTCGCCGGCGTCTACAAGGAGATCGACGAGGAGCTCCGGAGCCAGTACCTCCTCACCTACGTCCCGGCGGCGAAGAAGGGCCCGGCGTGGCGGAAGATCGAGGTGAAGATGACGCCGTCGAACCTCGACGCCCGGACGATCAGCGGCTACTACCCGTAGACTCCCGCGCCGTGACGCACCCGCGGATCCTCCTCGCCTCGGCCTCGCCGCGGCGCCTCGACCTCCTCCGCGCCCTCGGCCTGACGCCCGAGGTCCGCCCCGCCGACGTCGACGAGACGCTCCTCCCCGGGGAGGACCCTCACGAGGCCGCCGAGCGCCTCGCGCGCGCCAAGGCGGCGAAGGTCGCCGCGGACGCCCCGGCCGGCGCCGTCGTCCTCGCGGCCGACACCATCGTCGTCCTCGACGGCGACGCGCTCGGCAAGCCGCGCGACCCGGACGACGCCCGCCGGATGCTCCGGGCGCTCCGCGGGCGGTCGCACGACGTCGTCACGGGCGTCGCCCTCGCCCGCGACGGGAGGCTCGTCTCGGGCCGCGAGACGACCGAGGTCGTCTTCGCCCCGATGACCGACGAGGAGGTCGAGGCCTACGTCGCCTCCGGCGAGCCCGCCGACAAGGCGGGCGCCTACGCCCTCCAGGGCCTCGGCGGCCTCTTCGTCGAGCGGATCGACGGCACCCCCTCGAACGTCATCGGCCTCCCCCTCCGCCTCGTCCGGCAGCTGGGGTCAGGTCTTGATTTTCTACTTTAGAGGCTGAACGCAGGCGGCTCAGGCGCCCGCGTTCCGCGTCGAGGCCCGCGCGGCCTGGAGCGTCGAGGCGAAGACGATCCCGCTCTCGTGCGTCGCCCCGCCGATCCGGAGCTTCACCGGGACGGGCACCGGGCCGCTCCCGTCGCGCCAGGGGCGGAAGAGCTCGTCGAGCTGGGTCACCTTCTGCGCGCAGGCCACCGCGTTCGCCTCGTAGAGGAGGACGAGGAGCTCGTCGTCCTCCCAGCGGAACGCCAGGTCGGTCTCGCGCACGTTTCGCTGGAGGGCGCGCGCCGCCTCCGCGAGGACCGCGTCGGCGAGGTCCTCGCTCCCCGAGGCCAGCTCGTTCCTGTTCACGAGGACGACGGAGACGACCGAGAGAGCGGTCCCGTGCCGGCGCGAGCGCTCGACCTCCCGGTCGATGACGTCGTCGAAGTACTCCCGCACGTAGAGTCCGGTCACGGCGTCGCGGATCCCGGTGTCGGGCGCCATCGCGGGGGAATCTTATCAGCCGCATTCGCCGCGGAGCGCCCGCCTCAGCGGTAGCGCACCTCGGCGGGCGACGTCGGGCGCTCGGCGCCGCGGGGCTCGAGCGTCGCGCGGTTCCGCCCCGCCTCCTTGCTCCGGTAGAGCGCCTGGTCGGCGCGCCTCACGAGGGCGGCGACGTCGGCGCGATCGAAGGCGCCGTTGTGGAGCGCCAACCCCGCCGAGGCCGTCACGGCCTCCGGGACGTTCGGGACCCGCACGCCCGCGATCGCCGCGCGGACCCGCTCCACGGCGGCGAGCGCCGCCTCGGCCTCGACGTCGACGAGGAGGAGGACGATCTCCTCTCCCCCGTAGCGGCCCGCGAGGTCGATCCCGCGCACCGCGCCCGCGACGGCGCGCCCGGCGAGCGCGAGGACGCGGTCCCCCGCCTGGTGGCCGTAGACGTCGTTGAAGCGCTTGAAGCGGTCGACGTCGAGGAGGACGACGGCGAGAGAGCTGCCGCTCCGCTCGGCGCGCGCGAGCTCCTTGCGGGCCCGCTCGAGGAACGTCGCGCGGTTCGGGAGGCCGGTGAGGGCGTCCGTCGTCGCCCTTTCGACGAGGCGCTGCCCGCGGTCCGCCACGGCGACGAGGAGGAGCGCCGTGAAGAGGAGGAACGCCGGCCCGAGGAGCGGGGGAGGCTCGAGGCCGGGAAGGAGGACCCCTCCCGCCGCCGCCGCGTCGAAGAGGGCCGCGAGGAGGAGCGTCGCGGTCGCCGCGAAGAGGAGCGCGCCGTCCGGCCTGCGGAGCCGCGCGAGGTCGACGAGCGCGGCCCCGCCGAGAAGGACGAGGACGCCCGCAGAGGCGGCGCCGGCCTCGCGCTCCGCCGACGGGAGCGCGAGGACGAGGACGAGCCCCGCCGCCGCCGGGGAGAGGAGCGCGACGCGCCCGCGCGAGAGCGGCACCTCGAGGAAGCGGAGGAGGAGCAGGTACGCGAGCGGAGGGAGCGCGAGCGCGAGCGCCGCGGCGAGGCGGCGCCCCGCGCCGTCGCCTCCCGTGAGCCCGGAGACGAGGTACGTGACGAGCCCGGCGCCGAGGAGCGCGTAGAGGAGGAGGTCGCTCCGGCTCCGGTCGCGGGCCCAGAAGAGGAGAGCGACGAGCCCGAGGGTCGCGATCGCGACGGCCGAGGCCGCGGGGACGACGAAGACCGCGGCGAGCTCGGGCGCGGCGGCCGCGCTCCGGGCGACCGCGCCGGTCTGCAAGGCGCCGTCCGCGACGGCGGACAGGGGCGTGAGCTGGGCGAGCAACGGCGACGATCATAGGCGCGCCCGCCCCCGGGCGGCGCCGCCGAAAGGGGGCCTCCCTCCCCCGGCTCTGCCGCCTCGACGCGACGGCCGGGGAGCGCAACTTCCGCGCGGGGCGCGGACGCGCCCGGCGTACGATCGCCCCATGCCGCTTTTCGACGGGAAGGCGGGCGGCGACGCCCGGCGGAAGGAAGTCGTCGAGGAGTGCCGGAGACGCCTCCGGGACGACCCGTCCGACGTCGCGGCCGTGCTCCGGCTCGCCGAGGCCCTCGACGCGACCGGAGGGCGGCGCGAGGCGGTGCAGGTCCTCAACCGCGTCGGGCCGAGGCTCCAGAAGGCCGGGAAGCTCCTCGAGGCGATCGCCGTCTACAAGAAGGTCGCCGCGCTCGACCCGAAGGCCGAGCTGACCTCGAGCTTCCTCTCCCACATCGAGCTGAAGAAGCTCCTCGACGCCGCCGCGCGGCTCGCCCCCCCCGCTCCGCCCGCCGGAGGGGAGCCTCCCGCCGAGGTCGTCGAGAGGCGCCGGAAGTCCGAGAGGGTCCACGCGATCCGGCAGGAGATCCCGCTCCTGAAGGACGTCCCGCCGTTCCTCTTCGAGGTCCTCCTCGAGAAGATCCACCTTCGCTCCCTCGCCCCGGGCGACACCCTGTTCCGCGAGGGGGACGAGGGGAGCGCGCTCTTCTTCGTCGCGTCGGGCGAGCTCCTCGTCTCGGCCAAGGGGGACCTCGGCGATCCCGTCCTCCTCGGCCTCCTCGGCCCGGGCGACGTCGCCGGCGAGATCTCCTTCCTGAGCGGCGTCCCCCGCACCGCGACGGTCACCGCGCGGGCCCCGGCCGACCTCCTCGAGCTCGACCGCAACGCGATCGCGCCTCTCGTGAAGAAGCACCGCCACGTCGCCGACGCCCTCTCCCGCCTCTTCGCGGAGCGGGTCCTCGACGGCGTCCTCGCCCGCTCCCGCCTCTTCGGCGTCCTCCCCCGCCCCGATCGCGACGCCCTCGCGCGCCGCCTGAAGCCCGTCTCCGCGAAGGCGGGCGGAGTCGTCGTCCGCGAGGGGGAGAACGACGCCGGCCTCTACCTCGTCCGGCGCGGCGCCGTCCGCGTCACCGTCCGCCGCGGCGAGCGCGACGTCGCGCTCGCGCTCCTCACGCCCCACGACTTCTTCGGCGACCTCGGCACCGTCCGCGGCGGGCCGCGCACGGCGAGCGTCACGGCCGTCTCGGAGACCGAGCTCCTCTGGCTCTCCGGGCCCGACCTCCTCGCCCTCCTCGCGCACCGCCCCGCGCTCGGGGCGGCGCTCAGGGAGATCCAGCTCGAGCGCTGGGTGAGGAACGAGGAGACGCTCGGGAAGGAGTCGTGACGCCGCCCGTCCCGACCTCACGGCCCGCCGCGCCGACGCGCGGAGGCCTCGGCGCCTGCCGCCGGTAGACGGCGTACCCGGCCCTCTCCGCCACCCTCGCGTAGCCCGCCATCTCTCCGTCGAGAAACCCTGCCGCTCGCAGGTACTCGACGAGGTCGAAGCCGGTCGGCAGGCCCGGGTTCGGCGGACGGCTCGCGACGAGGACGATGCGCGGCGGCGCCTCGAGGACGGCCTT
>JBDIBE010000170.1:0-6951 GCA_039812785.1 Thermoanaerobaculia bacterium
CGCGACGACGGGCGTCCGCTCGGCCGCGGGCTCCGTCTCCGAGGCCTTCTCGAGCCGGGCGCGCCTCAAGGCCGAGAACGCGGCGCTCCGCGCGGAGGTCACGGCGCTCCAGGTCCGGCTCCACGGGCTGCGCGAGGCGGCGCTCGAGCGCGACCGGCTGAAGGCCCTCCTCGGCGCGCAGGCTTCGCCCCCCGAGGGGACGCGCCCGGCGCGGATCGTCGTCGTCGAGACGGCCGGCCCGTTCCAGTCCGCGATCCTCGACCGCGGCCGAGCCGACGGCGTCGAGGCGGGCGGCGCCGTCGTCGGCGAGGCGGGGCTCCTCGGGCGCGTCGTCGCCGCCGGGGAGCGCGGCGCGCGCGTCCAGCTCCTCTCCGACCGGACGGCGGCGACCGGGATCCTCCTCCCGCGGACCGGGCGCGCCGCCGTCGCCCGCGCCGACGGCGCCTCGGGCACGGCGCTCCAGTACGTCCCGGCGATCGCGGACGTCGCCGTCGGCGAGGAGGTCGTCACCTCCGGGACGGACGGCGTCTACCCGCGCGGCCTCCTCGTCGGGAAGATCGCCGCCGTGCGGCGCCCCGGCGCCTCGCTCTTCCTCGAGCTCCCCGTCGACCTCGCGGCCGACCCGATGCGCGAGCCGCTCGTCTTCGTCTTCCCGCCCCTCCGGCCCGAAGCGCCCGCGCCCGCTTCCGCCCCCGCGACGCCGGCGCGCCCGGCGCCGTGACGGCCGTCCTCGGAGTCGTCCTCGCCGCGCTCGGCACGCTCCTCCTCGGCGCGGTCCGCCTCCCGCACCCGCCCGACCTCTTCTTCCTGCCCGTCGCCTCCGTCTCGCGCACGGGGCGCGCGGTCCCGGCGATGCTCGTCGGCCTCCTCGCCGGCCTCGTGGAGGACGCCCTCGCCTCGCCGGGCCGGCTCATCGGCCTGAACGCCTTCTCCAAGGTCCTCCTCGCCTACCTCATGGCCGCCATCGGCTCCCGCGCGCTCGTGGAGAAGCCCGTCATGTTCGGCCTCCTCGCCTGGGGCGCCGTCGTCCTCGAGGGGGGCGTCCTCGCCGGCCTCCTCTGGGTCCTCCGGGGAGAGCCGCTCCTTCCCGACCCGGCCGCCCTCGCCTTCCGCGCGGGCGGCACGGGCCTCCTCGCCGTCCTCCTCCGGGCCGCCGTGCGCTACCCGTGGAAGGAGGCCCGCGCCGCGCGGCGCCGGCGGAAGCTGGCATAGTCGGGCCGTCCGATGCCGTCGAGCGCCCGCGAGGACCGCCGCCCCCTCCTCCGCCGGATCGACCGGCTCGCCGCCGGCGCGTTCTCCCTCCTCACGCTCCTCCTCGGCGTCTACTGGGTCCACCAGGTGCTCCGCGGCGACGAGTACGCCCGCCAGGCCGAGAACAACCGGCAGCGCTCCGTCCCGATCAGCGCCTCGCGCGGCTTCGTCCTCGACCGGCGCGGCAGGCTCCTCGCCGAGAACGAGCCCTCCTTCACCCTCCTCCTCTACCGGCGCGAGTCGAAGGACGTCGAGGCCTCGCTCCGCTTCGTCTCGGGCCTCCTCGGGCGGCCGCTCGACGAGCTGCGCCGCCGCTTCGATCGGGGGCGGACGACGTACGACTTCGTCCCGGTCGTCCTCGACGACGACCTCTCCGTCGCCGAGGTCGGGGCGATCGAGGCGCACGCGCTCGAGCACCCCGAGCTCGCCGTCCAGACGACGGAGCGACGCGTCTACACGCAGGGCCCTGTCCTCGCGCACCTCCTCGGCCACCTCGGGGAGGCGACGCCCGACCAGCTCGCCGCGCGCGCGGGCCGGGTCCGCTCCGGCGAGGCGATCGGACAGAAGGGGATCGAGGCGGCCTACCAGGACCTCCTCGCGGGGACCTCCGGCCTCCGGACGTTCGTCATCGACTCCTTCGGGCGCGAGGTCGCCGAGCTCGACCGGACCGACCCGCTCCCGGGGAACACGCTCGTCCTGAACGTCGACCTCGACCTCCAGCGGATCGCCGACGAGTACTTCAAGGACAAGGTCGGAACGGCCGTCGCGCTCGACCCGAAGACGGGGGAGGTCCTCGCCCTCGTCTCGGCGCCGGCGTTCGACCCGAACGTCTTCTCGCGCCGCGTCACCCGCGCCGAGTGGGACGCGATCGTCGGCAACGAGGACCACCCGCTCCAGAACCGGGCGATCCAGAACGTCTACTCCCCCGGCTCGGTCTGGAAGGCGATCGTCGCCTACGCCGCGCTCACGAACGGGATCGACGCGTCGGAGACCGTGACCTGCCCGGGCTTCGCGACCTTCTACGGACGGAAGTTCCGCTGTCACGGCGTCCACGGCACCGTCGACCTCCCGACGGCGCTCCAGGTCTCCTGCGACGTCTGGTTCTACAACGCCGGGCGCCAGCTCGGCGTCGACGCCATCGCGCAGGCGGCGCGGGCCTTCGGCTTCGGCCGGCCGACGGGCGTCGACCTCTCCCCCGAGAAGGCGGGGAACGTCCCCTCCACGGCCTGGAGCCTCGCCGCGAGGAAGCACCCCTGGTACCCGGGCGAGACGATCTCGGTGGCGATCGGGCAGGGGCCGCTCCTCGTCTCGGCCCTCCAGACGGCGCGCGCCTTCGCCGGGATCGCGAACCGCGACGGCGCCCTTCCTGTCCCGCACCTCTTCCGGATCGGCGAGCACGTGCGGAGCGGCAAGCGGGTCGCCTACCGCCCGCCCGCCACCGATCACGTCTCCTACCCGCCCGGGGTCCGCGAGACGATCGTCGAAGGGCTCTGGCGCGTCGTGAACAAGCCGGGCGGCACGGCGTACCGCTACCGCGTCGAGGGCCTCGACGCCTGCGGGAAGACCGGGACGGTGCAGGTCGTCGCGCAGAAGGAGGCGAAGAAGACCCACCTCCTCCCGGAAAAGCTCCGCGACCACGCCTGGTTCGCCGCCTTCGCGCCGCGCGACGACCCGAAGATCGTCGTCGTCGTCTTCGTCGAGAACGGCATGCACGGCAACTCGGCGGCCGCGCCGCTCGCGATGAAGCTGATCCAGGCCTGGCTGAAGCCCGGGAGCGTCGAGCCCCCGCCCCCGGCGCCGCTCCCCGAGGCGACGCCCCCGGGCGGCGCCGCGACCGCCGAGGGCGCGCCCGCGGCGCCGGCCCCGTCCGCCGGGCCGCGCCGGGGGACCTGACGTGTCGCGCCTCTCCGAGGCCCTTCCGAGGCGCCTCGACGTCCCGTTCCTCCTCGCCGCCCTCGCCCTCTCGGCGATCGGCATCGCGATGGTCGTCTCGACGACCTCCGGGACGGCGCGCGGCGGGCTCGGCGGCCGGCAGGCGCTCTTCGTCCTCGCGGGGCTCGTCGCCGCCGCCTTCTTCGCGGTCTTCGACTACCGCCTCCTCCTCCGCGCCTCTCCCGGCATCTTCGCCGTCTCGCTCCTGCCCCTGATCTGGCTTCCCGCCTTCGGCCCGACGATCGCCGGGGCGAAGTCGTGGATCCGCCTCTTCGGCGGCTTCCAGATCCAGCCCTCCGAGCTCGCGCGGATCTCGACCGTCCTCCTCCTCGCCTGGATCCTCGAGAACGACGACCGGGTCTTCCTCTCGCCGAAGACCGTCCTCGCCGTCGTCGCCGCCGTCGCGGTGCCGCAGGGGCTCATCCTCCTGCAGCCCGACCTCGGCGTGGCGCTCACCTACGGCCCGTTCCTCCTCGGCGCCCTCTACCTCGGCGGCCTTCCGGGGCGCGTCTGGGCCGCGCTCCTCATCGCGGGGGCGCTCGCGATGGGAGGCTCCTGGTTCTTCCTCAAGGACTACCAGAAGGACCGGATCCGCACCTTCCTCGACCCCGACCTCGCGGCCCGCGGCGCCGGCTACCAGGTGCGCCAGGCGCGCATCGCGATCGGCTCGGGCGGGATCCTCGGAAAGGGGTGGAAGGAGGGGACGCAGAGCCGCCTCGGCTTCCTCCCCGTGAGGCACGCCGACTTCATCTTCGCGGCGCTCGCCGAGGAGCGCGGCTTCGTCGGCGTCGGCGTCGTCGTCGGCCTGTACGGACTCCTCCTCGCCCGGGGCCTCTCCATCGCGCGCGACGCCCGCGACCGCGGCGGCTCGATGCTCGTCCTCCTCGTCGTCGTCAACGTCGTCGCGCAGGCCGCGGCGAACATCGCCATGAACGTCGGCGTCCTGCCGACGACGGGCATCACCCTGCCGTTCGTCTCCTACGGAGGCTCGTCGGTCATCGCCACCTGGGCGATGACCGGGCTCGTCCTCTCCGTGGCCCAGCGCCGGTTCGTCAACGTCTGAAGACGGGATACCGCCATGCAGAAAGAGCTCCTCGTCTCCGCCAACGACCGGGAAACCCGGGTCGCCGTCCTCGAGGACGGCCGCGTCGCCGAGGTGCAGATCGAGCGCCGGAAGCAGCGCGGCGTCGTCGGCAACATCTACAAGGGGCGCGTCACCCGCGTCCTGCCGGGGATGCAGTCGGCCTTCGTCGACATCGGCCTCGAGAAGGACGCCTTCCTCTACGTCGCCGACGTCGGCGAGGAGGTCGAGGACTTCGACCGCTTCGGCGGGATGGAGGAGAACGGCGCCGAGGCCGAAGAGCCCGCCGACCCGCCGTCGGCGACGGTCGAGGCCGAGCCGCCCGCCCGCGCGCCGCTCCCCTCCATCGACGAGCTCCTCCGCGAGGGGCAGGAGCTCGTCGTCCAGGTGACGAAGGACCAGATCGCCCACAAGGGCGTGAGGATCACGACGCACGTCACGCTCCCGGGCCGGACGCTCGTCTACATGCCGACGATCGACCACGTCGGCGTCTCGCGGCGCATCGAGAACGAGGAGGAGCGCGTCCGCCTCCGCGACATCCTCACCGCGCTCCGCAAGGGCCCCGGCGGCTTCATCGTCAGGACGGCGGGCGAGGGGCGCGCCGCCGAGGAGTTCGCGGCCGACAAGCGCTACCTCGGGCGCCTCTGGGAGCAGATCAGGAAGCGCGCCGAGCGCTCCGGCGCGCCGGCCCTCCTCCACCGCGACCTCGACCTGACGCTCCGCGCCGCGCGCGACGTCTTCGGCCAGGACTTCGCCGTCCTCTGGGTCGACGACGACGACGAGTACCGCCGCATCGTCGAGTTCCTCGACCAGGTGCAGCCGAACCTCGTCGGCAAGGTGAAGCTCTACCGGAAGTCGAACCCCCTCTTCGAGGAGCTCGGCGTCGAGGCGGAGATCGAGAACGCCCTCAAGTCGAAGGTCTGGCTCAAGTCGGGCGGCTACATCGTCATCAACCAGACCGAGGCGCTCGTCGCGATCGACGTCAACACGGGCAAGTACATCGGCAAGAAGCGGCTCGAGGACACCGTCCTGCGGACGAACATGGAGGCGGTCCAGGAGATCGTGAGGCAGATCCGCCTCCGCGACCTGGGGGGCCTCCTCGTCGTCGACTTCATCGACATGGAGGAGGAGGAGCACCGCCAGGAGCTCGTCGCCGCCCTCGAGGCCGAGCTGAAGAAGGACCGCTCGAAGAACCGGATGCTCCCCGTCTCCGAGTTCGGCCTCGTCGAGATCACGCGCAAGAGGCAGCGGCAGAGCCTCGAGCGGGCGCTCACGATGCCCTGCCCCTACTGCTCGGGCTCCGGCCGCATCAAGAGCGTCCCGACGATCCTCCTCGAGATCCGGCGCGAGATCCTCAAGCGCGCCGCCGCGGGCGAGGGGCACGCGGTCTTCCTCCGCGTCCACCCCGAGATCTTCAAGGCCCTCTCCTCCGACGAGCGGCACCTCATCGAGGAGCTCCGCGAGCACGTCGGGATGCCGATCCACGTCCAGGTCGACGAGCACCTCCACCACGAGGGGTATGACGTCGTCGTCGAGGCGTGAGTCTCGTCACACGGGTGCCGTAGGGGCGCGCCCCGGGGGGCGCCCCCGCCCGGCGGGCGTCCCCGAATCCGGCCGAAATGGCATGGATGGGGCTGGCACGAGCGATGCAAGAGGGAGGGTGGCGCACACTCCAGCCTCTCCTCCCAGCCGCCCCGAAGGGCGGCTCTTTTTTTTCCCCGGCGTCGCTGCAACCCTCCCTCCGGGAGGGCTTTCCGCATGAAGCGACCCGCCGCCTACCGCGCCCTCCTCCGGAGCGGCGAGCTGGCCCGTCGCGCCGCCCTCGCCCGCCAGCACCTCCACGCCTGCGAGCTCTGCGGGCGCCGGTGCGGGGCCGACCGGCTCGAATCGTCCCTCTCGGGCTCGTGTCGCACGGGCGCGCGCGCCGTCGTCGCGAGCTTCGGGGCGCATCACGGCGAGGAGGAGCCGATCCGCGGGAGCCGCGGCTCGGGCGCCGTCTTCTTCTCCTGGTGCAACCTCGCCTGCGATTACTGCCAGAACTTCGAGCTCTCGCGCCTCGGCGAGGGGCGGGAGGCGACGCCGATGGCCCTCTCGGCGATCTTCCTCGCCCTGCAGGACGAGGGGTGCCACAACCTGAACCTCGTCTCGCCGACGCACGTCCTCCCGCAGCTCCTCGAAGCGCTCCACCTCGCCTCGGGCGCCGGCCTGAGCCTCCCGATCGTCTGGAACACGGGGGGCTACGACTCGCCCGAGGCGCTCGAGCTCCTCGACGGCGTCGTCGACGTCTACATGCCCGACATGAAGTACGGCGACGCCGCGACGGCCGAGCGGCTCTCCGGGATCCCCGACTACCCGGCCGTCAACCGGGCCGCGGTGAAGGAGATGCACCGGCAGGTCGGGGACCTCCTCCTCGACGAGGAGGGGGTCGCCGTCCGCGGCCTCCTCGTCCGCCACCTCGTCCTCCCGGGCGGCCTCGCCGGCTCGGAGAGCGTCTTCCGCTTCCTCGCCGAGGAGGTCTCGCGCGACACGTGGCTCAACGTCATGGGCCAGTACCACCCGGCGTTCCGCGCACACCTCCACCCGCCGCTCGACCGCCGGCCGACGCCGGAGGAGCTCGCGGAGGCGCACGCCCTCGCGGCGCGGTACGGGCTGACGCGGCCCGACGGAACCCGCCGCGCCGCGGCCCG
>JBDIBE010000171.1:0-6944 GCA_039812785.1 Thermoanaerobaculia bacterium
CGGCCGTCCTGCTCGCCTTCGCCGCGGGCTTCGCCGCGGGACGGGCGCGGCCCGCCCCCGGCCCCGGCCCGGGCTCGGCCGCGTCGTGGACGGCCGTCTCCCTCTCCCTGTCCGCGACGGCCTCGACCGAGGTGGCGCTCCTTCCGGGAGGCCGTCGCGCCCTCCTCGGGAGCGGCGAGCTGATCGACGTCGAGGCGGGGACGCTCCGCCCCCACGCGCTCGGCGGCGCGCTCGGCGCGCCGACGGTCGGCCGATCGGGAAGCGCCGTGGTCGGGACGACGGAGGCAGGGGTCGTGGAGGCGCCGCTCCCGGCCGGGACCCCGGTGCGGACGCTCGCCCCGGGCGCCGTCGAGCCGGCCCTCTCGCCCGACGAGAGGAGCCTCGCGTTCCTCAGGCGCGACGGGAGCGCGAGCGAGCTCTGGGTCGCGAACAGGGACGGGAGCGGGGCGCGTCGCGTCGCGCGCGGCGACTCGGCGCACTGGGCCTGGCCCGCCTTCTCGGCCGACGGAGCGAGCCTCCTCTTCTACGACGTCTCGCGGAGCGGGCCGAACGCGGGGACGGGCCTCCTCTTCGAGGTGCGTGTCGGCGACGGGACGCCGCTGCCGTACGGCCCCGATCTCAGGCTCGACCCGCGCGGCCGCCCCGCCGTCGCCGCGGGAGGCGTCCTCGTCCGGACGTTCGACGGCCGCCGGGCCGTCCTCGTCCACGGGGACGGCCGCTCGGAGACGCTCCCCTTCGGCGCGGGGCTGACGCTCCTCTGCGCCTCGCCCGACGGCGGGACGATCGCGGCCCGCCCCGACGGCGGACCGCTCGTCGTCTGGCGTCGCTCTCCCGGGGCTACCTGAGCTCGAGGAGCTCGACCTCGAACAGCAGGGTCGCTCCCGGCGGGATGACGCCGCCGGCGCCGCGGTCGCCGTAGCCGAGCTGCGGCGGAATGAGGAGCGTCCGCTTCCCGCCGACCTTCATCGGGGCGACGCCCTCGTCCCACCCCTTGATGACCCGGCCGCGGCCGATCTGGAACTCGAACGGGCGGCCCCGGTCGACGGAGCTGTCGAACTTCGCCCCCTTGGCGCCGTCCACCCAGAGCCAGCCCGAGTAGTGCATCACGCAGGTCTGGCCGGGGGCCGGGGACGCGCCCGTCCCGACGACGACGTCCTCGTAGCCGAGCCCGCTCTCCGTCTTCACCATCTTCGACTCCTTCTTCGCGGCCGCCGGGGCCGCCCCTAGGCGCCCGGGTGGGCGGCGATCGCCTTCTCGAGCTCCTCGACGTCCTCCCGGCTCCCGCCGTAGAGCGACGTCGCCTGGTGGTTCGTCTCGGGGAAGACCGAGACGATACGCCGCGTCCCGTCGATCGCCATCCCCCCCGCCGCCTCCACGACGGCCGCGATCGGCGCGGCCTCGTACATGAGACGGAGCCGGCCGTCGGGCGGGGCGCCGACGCCCGGGTAGAGGAAGACGCCGCCGCGCAGGAGGATCCGGTGGACGTCGACGACGAGGGCGCCGGAGTAGCGCGTCGAGAGCGGGCGCCCCTTCTCGGGGTCGCGCGAGCGGAGCCCCTCGACGAAGCGGCGCGGGCCCTCGGGCCACGAGGCGAGGAGCCCCTCGTTGCAGGCGTAGTAGGGGCCGCGGCGCGGGATCCGGATGTCGGGGTGCGAGAGGAGGAACTCGCCTATCCCCGGGTCGAGCGTGAAGCCCTGGACGCCCGCCTTCGGCCCCGCGGTGTAGACGAGCATCGTCGCCGGGCCGTAGACGAAGTAGCCCGCCACGACCTGCTGCTGCGAGACGCGCGCGAGGAGCTCGGCCTCGGAGCGGATCGGCCCCGAGCCGCCGATCCTCCTCACGGAGAAGATCGACCCGACGGCGCCGTTGATGTCGAGGTTCGAGGAGCCGTCGAGCGGGTCGACGAAGACGACGTACTTCCCCGCCGACGCGGCGACGGACTCGTTCTCGGGGAGGCGCGCCGGGAGGTCCATCTCCTCGGTGACGACCGTCGGGACGAGCTGCCCGAAGGCGAACGCCTCGAGGAAGATCTCGTTCGCGATCACGTCGAGCTTCTGCGGCTCCTCGCCGTGGAGGTTCCGGCTTCCCGAAGGTCCGAGCTGCTCGGCGAGGCCGCTCCGCGAGAGGACTCGCGCGATCCGCTTGCCGGCGAGGGCGAGCTGCGAGAGGAGCGCCGAGAGCTCGCCCGTCGCGTGCGGGTAGCGGCGCTCGGTCTCGAAGAGGTGGCGGTGGAGGCGAGTCCCGATGGTCCCCGTCGGTCCGTACGGCGTCACGGCGCCACCTCTCCCTTCGCGGCCCTCGCGGCCGCCCGCGCCGCGCCGAGGAGCGCGCACGCGTCGTTCAGGACGACGCGGATCGGGATCCGCGCCAGGATCGGCGCGAAGCGCCCCTTGGCGGTGAAGGCGGAGAAGAAGCCGTCGCGAAGGAGCGGGAGGATCTTCGGCGCGATGCCGCCGCCGACCCAGACCCCGCCCGTCGCGAGCGCCTTGAGCGCGAGGTTCCCCGCCTCGGCCCCGTAGAGCGAGACGAAGCGGTGCATCGTCCTCTGGCAGACCGGGTCCTTCTCCTCGAGCGCCGCGCGGCTGACGACGGGGGCCGGGTCGCCCGCGGCCTCGATCTCTCGCGCGAGCCACTCCGGCTCGCGGACCCCGGATATCTCCCGCTCGAAGCGGTAGAGCGTCGCGAGCCCCGGCCCGGAGACGACGCGCTCCCACGAGACGTGGCCGTGGCGGAAGCGGAGCGCCTTCAGCAGCTCGATCTCCTCGTCGTTCTTCGGCGCGAAGGAGGCGTGCCCCCCCTCGGACGGCATCGGGACGAAGCCCTCCTTCGTCCGGAAGAGGACGGCCTCGCCGAGGCCGGTGCCCGCCGAGATGAGCGCGCCGTTCCCCTCCGGGTCGGCCTCGCCCCGGTTGAGGACGGCGAAGTCGGCCGGCGCGAGCTCGGCGAGGCCCCAGGCGTTCGCCGTCAGGTCGTTCAGGACGGCGGCGGGGACGCCGAGGTCGGCGCGGATCTCCTCGGCGTCGATCGAGAAGGTGACGTTCGTCCCTTCGGCCCGTCCGTGGCGGACCGGCCCCGCGACGCCGAACGCCGCCGCCGCGACGCGCCGCTCGCCCGCGAGGAAGCGGGCGAGGGCGTCGTGGAGCGTCGGGAAGTCGCGCGTCGGGAAGCGCGCGCGGCGCCGCTCGACGAGCCTCCCGCCCTCCTCCTCGAAGAGGGCGAGGCGCATGTTCGTTCCGCCGACGTCCCCGGCGAGCAGCATGGTCAGTCCTCCTCCGCGGCGGCGCGGTCCAGGAAGAAGAGCCTCTCTCCGGAGGCGGGATTCACGCAAGCGGCGGGGAGGGCGCGGTCCCCGGCGAGGACCCGGGCGAGCGCCGCCCTCTTCGCGGCCCCCGAGACGACGAAGGCGACGGCGCGGGCCGCGTCCAGGAGCGGGAGCGTGAAGGTCACCCGCGACGGCGGCGGCTTCGGGGCTCCGTCGACCCTCGCGACGAGCCGCGCCGTCTCGCGGAGCGCCGGGTGCCCCGGGAAGAGCGAGGCCGTGTGGCCGTCCTCGCCGAGGCCGAGGAGGACGAGGTCGAGGACCGGGACGGCCGGGGCGGGCGCGTCGAGCCGCGCGCGGAGGAGCGCCTCGTAGCGCTCGGGCGCGTCCCGGGCGAGGGACGGGATCGGGTGGACGTTCTCGGGCGGGATCGGCACCTTCAGGAGGAGCGCCTCGCGCGCCGCGGCGTCGTTCCTGTCGAGGTCGCACTCGCCGACGCAGCGCTCGTCGCCGAAGAAGACCTCGACGGCGCCCCACGGGACGAGCTCGGCCCAGGGCGCGGACGCGAGGCGGCGATAGGCGGCGAGGGGCGTCGTCCCCCCCGCGAGGGCGACCCGGAAGCGCCCGCGGGCCTCGACGGCTTCGGACGCGCGGAGGGCGAAGAGCTCGGCGACCCCCTCCGCGAGCGCGGCGGCCGACGGGAAGACGGTGACCTGCGTCCGCGTCACCGCCCCTCGCTCAGGGCCGCCTCCAGCGGCGGCCGTCGCGGGCGAGGAGCTCCATCGCCGCCTCGGGCCCCCACGTCCCCGCCTCGTAGTTCGGCAGGTCGCGAGGCGGGCTCTCGCGCCAGACGTCGAGGACCGCCGTGACGAGCTCCCAGGCCGCCTCCACCTCGTCGCGCCGCGCGAAGAGGGTCGAGTCGCCGTTGAGCGCGTCGAGGAGGAGCCGCTCGTAGGCGTCGGGCGTCTTCTCGCCGAAGAACTCCGAGTAGCGGAAGTCCATCTTCACCGTCTCGATGCGCATCGACGGCCCGGGCTCCTTGGCGCCGATCCGGAGCGCGATCCCCTCGTCGGGCTGGATCCGGAGGACGAGTGCGTTCGGCTCCTGCCCGAGGACGCCGGCCCGCCGGAAGAGGGCGATCGGCGGGGTCTTGAAGGTGATCGCGATCTCGGTGACGCGCTTCGGCAGGCGCTTGCCGGCGCGCAGGTAGAACGGCACCCCCGCCCAGCGCCAGTTCTCGATCTGGAGCTTCCAGGCGGCGTAGGTCTCGCGGGTCGAGGAGGGGGAGACGTTCGGCTCCTGCCGGTAGCCGGGGACGGGCTTCCCGTCGATCGTCCCGGCGGCGTACTGCCCGCGGACGGTGTCGCGGAGGATCTCCTCCGGGCTCTGCGGCCGGATCGACCGGAGGACCTTCACCTTCTCGTCGCGGACGACGTTCGCCTCGAAGGCGACCGGCGGCTCCATCGCGACGAGGCAGAGGAGCTGGAGCATGTGGTTCTCGACGATGTCGCGGAAGACCCCCGACTCCTCGTAGAACTTCCCGCGGCCTTCGACGCCGAGCGTCTCGGCGACGGTGATCTGGACGTGGTCGACGTAGCGCCGGTTCCAGAGCGGCTCGAAGATGCCGTTGCCCAGCCGGAAGACGAGGATGTTCTGCGTCGTCTCCTTGCCGAGGTAGTGGTCGATCCGGAAGAGCTGGCTCTCGCGGAAGCGGGCCCGGAGCTGCTCGTTGAGGGCGCGCGCCGAGGCGAGGTCGTGCCCGAACGGCTTCTCGACGACGAGGCGCGCCCAGGGACCGGCGGGCTCGACGGGGTGGACGAGGCCGGCCTCGGCGAGGTGCGCGGCGGCGTCGCCGATCCCCGAGGGGGGGATCGCGAGGTAGAAGAGCCGGTTGCCGGGGAGGCCGCGCTCCGCCTCGACGGCCTCGAGGCGGGCCTTCAGCTCCGCGAAGCTCGGCGCCTCGCGCAGGTCGCCCCGGACGTGGGCGAGGCGCGCGGCGAAGCCCCGCCACTCCTCCTCGTCCGGGCCGCCGCCCCCGAAGGAGGCGAGCGCCGCCTTCAGGTCGGCGCGCCACGCCTCGTCGCCGTCGACGGAGCGCGAGAAGCCGACGACGGCCGTCTCGGGGGCGAGCTGCCCCTGCCGGTGGAGCTCGAAGAGCGCCGGCACGAGCTTCCGGCGGGCGAGGTCGCCCGACGCCCCGAGGATGACGATCGAGGCCGCGGCGGACGGGGCGGAGCGGTCCGCGGTCACTGCGGCCGGATCTTCACCGTCCGCGCCGACTCGAGCTGCGCGGCGCGCCGGCGCTCCTCGACGACTCCGAGGAGCTCGTCGTACGACTTCTCGAAGAGGACGACCCCCTCGCCCTGCAGCTTCTCGCCGAGCGCCTCGACGTCGACGCCGAGCTCGCGGAGCTCGTCGAGCGTGCGGCGCGCCTCGTCGACCCCCTCGAAGACCGTGTCGCCGAGGTCGCGGCCGTGGTCGAGGAGCGCCTCGAGCGTCTTCTCGGGGACGGTGTTCACCGTGTCGGGGCCGACGAGGTTCTCGACGTAGAGAAGATCGGAGTACGCGGGGTTCTTCGTCCCCGTCGAGGCCCAGAGCGGCCTCTGCACGCGCGCCCCCTTCGCCGCGAGCGCCTTCCAGGAGTCCGTCCCGAAGGCCGCGAGGTAGTCCTGGTAGACGACCTTCGCGTTCGCGAGGGCCGCCTTGCCGCGGAGGGCGTCGAGCCTCCCGTGGAGCGCGGGCGGGGCCGTGAGCGCCTTCTCGGAGAGGAGCTTGTCGACGAGCGTGTCGACCCTCGAGACGAAGAAGGAGGCGACGGAGGCGACCTTCGACGGGTCGCCGCCCGCGGCGACGAGGTCGGCGAGGCCGTCCTGGTAGGCCTTCGCGACGTCGCGGTAGTGCTTGCGGTTGAACATGAGCGTGACGTTCACCGAGACGCCCGCGCCGATCAGCTTCCGCACGGCGACGCAGCCGGCCGGAGTCGCGGGGACCTTGATGAAGACGTTCGGCCGCCCGAGGAGGCGGTGGAGGCGCCGGGCCTCCTCGACCGTCTGCTCGACGTCGAACGCGAGGCTCGGGAGGACCTCGAGGGAGATCCAGCCGTCCTCGGGGCTCGCGGCGTGCTGCGCGGCGAAGAGGTCGGCCCCGGCGGCGATGTCGCCGCGGGTCAGCTCGTCGTAGACGGCGAAGGCGTCCTTCCCCTCGTCCGCGAGGTTCGCGATGCGGGCCTCGTAGTCGCCGTCGCTCTTCGCGATCGCCTGGGCGAAGATCGTCGGGTTCGACGTGACGCCGTAGACGGCGCCCGCCGAGATCCTCCCGGCGAGCTCCCCGGACGCGATCATCCGGGCTGAGATGCTGTCGAGCCAGACGGCCTGGCCGCGCCTGCGGTAATCGACCGATCGGTTCATGGGAGTCCTCCTGGGAATGACGGACGGACGGTGCCGATCCGGGGTCCGCGGATCGTATACCGGCGACGCCGCAGGGCCGGAGGCCGCCGGGAGATGCGCCGGAGCCCTCGCCGGGAAGCTGCACGAAGCGCGGCGCACGCCGTCCTCATTTCGTCGAATTCCGTTACTCTCGACCGTCGATGAGACGGCTCGTCGCGCCCCTCCTCCTCCTCGCCCTTCCCGTCGCGGCCGCGACGCCCCCCGCCCCGGCGCCGTCCCCGCTCACTCTTGCCGACGTC
>JBDIBE010000172.1:0-6901 GCA_039812785.1 Thermoanaerobaculia bacterium
TCGACCGAGTTCGCCGACCGGCGCGCGGCCCTCGCGCGGCTCGCCGCCTTCCGCGTCGCCGAGACCGACCTCCGCGAGCGCTCCCTCGACGGGGCGCCGATGCCGGCCGCCTCCGCCGCCCTTTCCGCCCCCGCGTCGCCGGCCGCGATGAGCGCCGCCGGCGGGATGTGAGGAGACTTCCGATGAACCGCACCCGACTCGCCTTCGCCGCGCTCCTCCTCGTCCTCGCCGTCCCGGCCCTCTTCCTCGCGACGGGCTGCGGCGGCGCGAAGAACGACGCCTCCGCCGCGAAGACCTGGGTCTGCCCGATGCACCCCGAGGTCGTGAAGGACCACCCCGGCGACTGCCCGATCTGCGGGATGAAGCTCGTCCCGAAGGAGGCGGCGAAGCCGGCCCCCTCGCCCGCGGCCCACGAGACCTGGACCTGCCCGATGCACCCCGAGATCGTGAAGGACCACGCGGGGAAGTGCCCGATCTGCGGCATGGACCTCGTGAAGAAGGAGGCGGCGCCCGCCGCCGCGGCCGCGGGTCCGGCCGGCTACGCGCCGGTGACGATCGACGCGCGCAAGCGCCAGCTCCTCTCCCTCCGGACGGCGAAGGTCGAGCGGGGGAGCTTCGGCACCGGGATCCGGACGGTCGGCCGCGTCGTCTTCGACGAGAGGCGCGTCCACCACGTCCACACGCGCTACGAGGCGTACGTGGAGCACGTGACGGCCGATTTCACCGGCAAGCTCGTGCGGAAGGGGGAGGTCCTCGCGCACGTCTACAGCCCGGAGCTCTTCGCGACCCAGCAGGAGGTCCTCCTCGCGCTCCGCGCCGTCCGCGCCCTCGGGCCGTCGGCGGACGCGACGGCTCGCGAGGGCGCGGAGCGCCTCCTCGACGCGGCCCGCCAGCGGCTCCGCCTCTGGGAGGTCTCCGACGCGGACATCGCCGCGCTCGAGAAGCGGGGCGAGCCGCTCCGGAGCGTCCCGATCTACGCCCCGATCTCCGGCTACGTCACGGAGCGGACGGCCTTCCACGGCATGAAGGTGATGCCGGCCGACACCCTCTTCGACATCGTCGACCTCTCCTCGGTCTGGGTCCTCGCCGACGTCTACGAGTCGGAGCTGCCGCGCGTTTCCGTCGGCCAGCCGGCCCGGATGACGCTCTCCTACCGGCCCGGCCGCGAGTGGCGCGGGAAGGTGACGTACGTCTACCCGTCGCTCGACGAGAAGACGCGGACCGCAAAGGTGAGGCTCGAGCTCGCGAACCCGCGCGAGGAGCTGAAGCCGGAGATGTACGCGGACGTCGTCCTCGAGAGCGCGCCCCGCACGGCGCTCAAGGTGCCCGAGGACGCCGTCCTCGACAGCGGCACGCGGAAGGTCGTCTTCGTCGCGAAGGGGGAGGGGCTCCTCGAGCCGCGCGAGGTGACGGTCGGCGAGCAGGGGGGAGGGTCGTGGGAGGTCCTCTCGGGCCTCTCGGAAGGGGAGGAGGTCGCGCTCGGCGCGAGCTTCCTCGTCGACTCGGAGTCGCGCCTCGCGGCGGCCCTCGCCGGGATGAGCGGCGGGAGCGCGCCGAGGACGGCGGAGCCGGCCGAAGGACACCGGCACTGAGGGGGCGGGCGTGATCAAGAAGGTCATCCGTTTCTCGGCGGAGAACAAGTTCCTCGTCCTCGCCCTCTGGTCCGTCGCGGTCCTCCTCGCGTTCCGCGCGCTCCGGGACGTCCCTCTCGACGCGATCCCGGACCTCTCGGACACGCAGGTCATCGTCCTCTCGCGCTGGGACCGGAGCCCCGACATCCTCGAGGACCAGGTCACCTACCCGATCGTCACCGCCCTCCTCGGCGCGCCGAAGGTGAAGACGATCCGCGGCTTCTCGGACTTCGGCTACTCGTTCGTCTACGTCATCTTCGAGGACGGGACCGACCTCTACTGGGCCCGCTCGCGCGTCCTCGAGTACCTCTCGAAGATCGAAGGGAGCCTGCCGCAGGGAGTGAAGACGGAGATCGGGCCCGACGCGACGGGCGTCGGCTGGGTCTACCAGTACGCCCTCGTCGACGAGAGCGGGAAGACCTCGCTCGACGCGCTCCGCTCGTACCAGGACTGGTTCCTCCGCTACCAGCTGCAGTCGGTGCCGGGCGTCGCGGAGGTCGCGACGGTCGGGGGAATGGCGAGGCAGTACCAGGTCACCGTCGACCCGAACCGCCTCGCGGCCCACGGAATCGGGCTGGGCGCGGTCGCCGACGCGCTCCGGAAGAGCAACGACGAGGTCGGCGGGCGGCTCATCGAGATCTCGGGCCGCGAGTACATGGTCCGCGGCCGCGGCTACCTGAAGGGGACGGCGGACATCGAGAAGGTCGTCCTCGCGACGGACGGGCGCGGGACGCCGGTGACGGTCCGCGACGTCGGCTCCGTCGCGGTCGGGCCGGACCTGCGCCGCGGGATCGGCGAGCTCGACGGCGAGGGGGAGACCGTCGGCGGGATCGTCGTCATGCGCTCGGGCGAGAACGCCCTCCACGTCATCGAGAGGGTGAAGGCGCGCCTCGCCGAGCTCGCCCCCTCGCTCCCGCCCGGCGTGAAGGTCGTGACGACCTACGACCGCTCGGCGCTCATCGAGTCGGCGATCGAGAACCTGAAGGGGAAGCTCGTCGAGGAGATCGTCATCGTCTCCCTCGTCATCCTGGTCTTCCTCTGGCACGTCCCGAGCGCCCTCGTCCCGATCCTGACGATCCCCGTCTCGGTCCTCCTCGCCTTCATCCCTCTCCACCTGATGGGGATCACGGTCAACATCATGTCGCTCGGCGGCATCGCGATCTCGATCGGCGTCCTCGTCGACGGGGCGATCGTGGAGGTCGAGAACGCCTACAAGAAGCTCCAGATCTGGAACGACTCGGGCCGCCCGGGCGACTTCCACGCCGTGCGCCTCGAGGCGCTGACGGAGGTCGGCCCGTCGGTCTTCTTCTCCCTCCTCGTCATCGCCGTATCGTTCCTCCCGATCTTCACGCTCGTCGACCAGGAGGGGCGCCTCTTCTCGCCCCTCGCCTGGTCGAAGACCCTGGCGATGGCGCTCGCCGCGGTCCTCGCGGTCACGCTCGACCCGGCGCTGCGCATGCTCTTCGCGCGGATGGACCCCTTCCGGTTCGGGCCCGCGCGACGCGAGGGGGGCGGGCTCGCGGGGCTCCTCCGCCTCCCGGCGCGCCTTGCCGAGAAGGCCGTCAACGCCGTGGCGGTGGGGACGTACCACGCCGAGGAGAAGCACCCCGTCTCGAAGGTCCTCTTCCGCCTCTACGAGCCCGTCTGCCGGGCGGTGCTGCGCCGCCCGAAGGCGGTCGTCGCGGCCTCGCTCCTCCTCCTCGCCTCGACGGTCCCCGTCTTCCTCTCGCTCGGCTCGGAGTTCATGCCCCCGCTCCACGAGGGGACGATCCTCTACATGCCGACGACGCTCCCGGGGCTCTCGGTGACCGAGGCCGCGAAGCTCCTCCAGGTGCAGGACAGGCTCCTCGGGACCTTCCCCGAGGTGGAGCGGGTCTTCGGCAAGGCGGGGCGCGCCGAGACCTCGACCGACCCCGCGCCGCTCTCGATGATGGAGACGACGGTCGTCCTGAAGCCCGAGGGAGAATGGCGCCCGAAGGAGCGCTGGTTCAGCTCCTGGGCGCCGGGATGGCTCGCCTCGGTCCTCCGGCACGTCTGGCGGGACCGGATCACGTACGACGAGCTGATCGCGGAGATGGACGCGGCCCTCTCGATCCCGGGCGCGACGAACGCCTGGACGATGCCGATCAAGGGCCGCATCGACATGCTCTCGACGGGCATCCGGACGCCGATCGGCGTGAAGGTCTTCGGCTCGGACCTCGCCGAGATCGAGCGGATCGGCGCCGAGGTCGAGGCCGCGGTGAAGGCGCTCCCCGCGACGCGCTCGGCCTTCGCGGAGCGGGTCGCCGGGGGCTACTTCGTCGACTTCGGCCTGAGGCGCGACGCCCTCGCCCGCTACGGCCTCACGGCGGCCGACGCGAACATGGCGATCATGACGGCGATCGGCGGGGAGACGGTGACGACGACCGTGGAGGGACGCGAGCGCTACTCCGTGAACGTCCGCTACCCGCGCGAGCTCCGGGAGGACCTCCCGTCTCTCGCCCGGGTCCTCGTCCCGACGCCCTCGGGGGCGCAGGTTCCCCTCGGCCAGCTCGCGGACCTCTCGCTCGTCACGGGGCCGTCGATGATCCGGAACGAGAACGGCCTCCTCTCGGGCTACGTCTACGTCGACTTCGACACGTCGAAGGAGGACGTCGGACGCTTCGTGGAGAAGGCGAAGGCCGCAGTCGCGGAGAAGGTGAAGATCCCGACCGGCTACAGCCTCGTCTGGAGCGGGCAGTGGGAGAACATGGTGCGGGTGAGGGAGCGGCTCTCCGTCGTCATCCCGGTCACCCTCGTCCTGATCTTCCTGCTGATGTACGCGAACACGAAGTCGGTCGCGAAGACCCTCATCATCGTCCTCGCGGTGCCGTTCTCCGTCGTCGGGGCCGTCTGGTACCTCTGGCTCCTCGGCTACAACGTGTCGATCGCGGTCTGGGTCGGGATGATCGCCCTCATGGGGCTCGACGCCGAGACGGGGATCTTCATGCTCCTCTTCCTCGACCTCGCTCACGACGAGGCGAAGGCGAAGGGGCTCCTCCGGAGCGTCCCCGACCTCGTCGAGGCGATCGTCCACGGGGCGGTGAAGCGGATCCGCCCGAAGGCGATGACGGTCCTCTCCGCCTTCTTCGGGCTCCTGCCGATCATGTGGTCGACGGGCGTCGGGGCCGACATGATGAAGAGGATCGCCGCCCCGATGGTCGGCGGGCTCGTGACGTCCTTCGCCCTCGAGCTCTTCGTCTACCCGGCGGTCTACCTCCTCTGGAAGAAGAGGGAGCTCCCGGCGGCGCCGGAGACCGCGGAGGCTCAGCGCCCGTAGGAGGTCTCGCGGTCCAGGATCGTCAGCGTTCGCGCGTAGAGGTGCTCGACCTCCTCGCGGCTGTTCCCGATGGCCGTGACGCCGAGCTTGCCGTACTGCGAGAGCGCGCCGATGAGGTGGAAGAGGACGCCCGACTCCGTGTTGTGCGAGTAGTGGAGCCCGTTGTCGGTCAGGACCTCGATCAGGTCCTCGGGGAGGAGCCCGCGGTAGGCCTCCGACTTCAGGTTGTCCGTCGCGCGGTAGTACTTCGGCAGGCCGCGCGGAGAGAAGAAGAGGCCGGTGCCGGGGTCGATCTGGCCGCCCGTGATGAACTGGAGGGCGAGGTACGGGTGGGTCGTCCCGCCCATCCGGAGGTTGATCTCGAGGGCGCTGACCCGCCACTCGCTCCCGCCCTCGTCGCGGGTCGCGAGGAAGTCGACGGCGAAGCGGCTCACGACGCCGTGGCGGGCGAGGACGGCCCCGATCTTCATCGCCTCCTCCTGGATCGCGAGGCGGTACTCGTTCGCCGCCGGGAAGAGGCAGCCGAGGAAGACCTGGCCGCTCGCCCCGCCGAGGACCTGGTCGTGCGTCGAGATCGGGACGACGGCGCCGTGGGGGTCGACCCGGAGCTGGACGGACGGCGAGGTCTTGTGGTCCGCCTCGAGGAACTCCTCGACGATCCCGCCCATCCGCTCGAAGGACGCGAAGTAGTCGGAGCTCGTCACCCAGGGGACGGCGTACTCGAGCCGCTCGATCGCCCCGCGGACCGACTCGCGGTCGACGCGCTCGGGATACCGGAAGAGGGCGTTCCCTTCTCCCGAGAAGCTGTCGTCGAGCTTCACGACGGCCTTTCGGATCCCGGGCTTCATCCGATGGAGCTCGAGGAGGCCCTCCTCGACGTCCCGGAGGGACCGCAGGTCCTCGAAACCGGCGGGGAGGGAGACGCCCGCCTCGCGGAAGACCTTGCGGCTCCCGGACTTGGTCCCGAGGTGCCTGAGGGAGGGATCGACGCCGTTCAGGGGGATGCCGAGGAGGACCGCGAGCTTCCGCTCGAGCGGGGTGGAGTTGAAGACGGCGAGGTAGGCGCGGCTCGGGTCGCCGATCCCGGCCCGGATCCGCTCGATGAGCCGCGGCCGTTCCAGGATCTTCTCCGTGAGGGAGCGCGGGGAGTCGTCGTAGGCGCAGAGGAGCGTGAGCCGGGAGCGCGCGTGGCTCGCCGGGATCCCGACGAGCAGCTGGAAGTAGTACTCGAGGACGAGCGGGTGGACCGGCTGCGAGGTGACGAAGACGACCCGGGCGCGCGGGTTCCGGAGCCGGATGAGGAGGAAGAGGAGCCGTTCCTCGTAGTAGCTCGATCCCTCGAGCTTCTGGAGCTCGGCCTGGTCGAGGGTGAGCGACGGGACGACGACCGAGGTGTGCGGCTCGGCGTCGCGCATCGAGATGGCGTCCCACACCGCCGCGAGGCGCGGCTTCAGCCGCTCGAACTCCGCGAGCTCGCGCTCGGGCGTCAGGTCCGACCCGAAGGGGTGCCTGGGGATCACAGCCCGGAATTCTATGCCGCCGGTGTCACCGCGAACGGCACGATTCTTGTTTGCCCCTGCTCGAAAAGGAGCCTATCGAGATGCGCGATCGACGCTACAGAGGCTTCACGCTGATCGAGCTGCTCGTGACCGTCGCGATCCTCGGGATTCTCGTCGCGATCGCCGTGGTCAACTACCGGAACGCCATCGACAGGGCCCGCCAGCGCCGGTCGATGTCGGACATGCGCGTGCTCGCCTCCGCGATGGAGGCATACGCGGCCGACTTCGACCGGTATCCTCCCCCTTCGGCGCTCACCCTTCCCGACGGGCTCAGCCTTCCCACCGAGAACCTCCTCGTCGCGCGCCAGTACCTCCAGCCGACGTACCTCCTTCATCTCCCCGCCTCGGACGGCTGGAACTCCTGGTTCCTCTACTCGGCGACCGACACGCTGTCGGACTTCGGGATCTGGTCG